>JANYFX010000305.1 GCA_025359585.1 Rhizobacter sp.
ACCCGAAGCCACCGGGCCAGGACATGGTGCCGGGGCACGTGGCGATCGTCGTCGACGCCGACGCGAACGGCCGCGCCACGCGCATGCTGCACTGCGCGCCCGACAACTACCTGCTGGAGCCGCCCGCGGGCCTGCCGCGCAACGCGATCGCCGAGACCGACACCGGCCACTTCGACGCCATCTCGGCAACACGCCTGGTGCGGTGGAAGGCTTTCGCGTCGTAGCGGCCTCGTCCGGGCCGCGCCGTAAACTGCGGCCCTCGATTGCCGCAACCCGCGAGGCCCCGTGATGAAACTCCAGCCCACCCTGTTCGCCGCCGCCCTGGCCCTCGGTTCCGTGCACGCGCTCGCGCAGACCCAGGTGCCGGGCCTGTGGGAGCACACGTTCAGCATGAAGTCGCAGGGCGGCGAGATGGAAGCGGCCATGGCCGAAATGCAGAAGCAGATGGCCGCCATGCCGCCCGACCAGCGCAAGCAGATGGAGCAGATGATGGCCAGCCGCGGCGTCAGCATGGGCGCGCAGGGCACGAGCGTCAAAGTCTGCGTGACCAAGGAAGACGTGGCGCGCAAGATCGAGCCGAACTTCCGTGAAGGCTGCACGCAGGAAGTGGTGCAGCGCAGTGGCAACACGATGAAGTACAAGTTCCAGTGCACCCAGCCACGGCCGTCGAGCGGTGAAGGCGAGATGACCTACATCAGCGACAAGGCCTACAGCGGCAAATCGACCGTGACGACGCAGGTCGCCAGCAAGCCGCAGCAGATGAACATGGAGATGGCGGGCAAGTGGCTCGCCGCCGACTGCGGCGACATCAAGCCGAGGTCGGTGCCGGCGAAGTGACGGCACGCGCAGCGGGCTTCACTCCGGCGGCGGGCCGCTGGGCCGTGGTGCTGGCGGGCGCCGTGTCGCTCGCGGTCGCCATGGGCATCGGCCGCTTCGCCTTCACGCCGCTCTTGCCGATGATGCTGCACGACGGCGTGATCGATCTGCCTTCGGCGAGTTGGCTCGCGAGCGCGAACTACCTCGGCTACCTCGCCGGTGCCCTGCTGTGCACTTTCCAGCCGTGGATCTGGGCGCGCGCGCCGCGCCTGCCCCCCGTGAACGGGCCGTGGATGGTGCGCGCCGGGCTCATCGCCACCGGGCTGCTCACGCTCGGCATGGCGCTGCCCTGGCCGGCCGCGTGGCCGCTGCTGCGTTTTGCTGCCGGCGTGGCGAGCGCGCTGGTGTTCGTCTACACCTCCGGCTGGGTGCTGTCGCAGATGGCGCGCCTGCAGGTTCCGGCGATGGGCGGCGTGATGTACACCGGGCCGGGTGCGGGCATCGTCGTCAGCGGCCTGTTCGCGAGCGTGATGGTGCAGTGGCACTGGCACGCGTCCGACGCCTGGCTGGTCTTCGGCGTGCTCGCCTTCGTGCTCAGCGCGATGGTGTGGCGCACCTTCCGCGGCGGTGAAGTGCCCCGGCCCGCCGCCGCTGCAGGTGCCGGCGTGGCGGCCGCGGGCGAGCGGCACGGCGCCGTCGAAGTCGGCTTCCTGTGCTTTGCCTACGGCATCGCCGGCTTCGGCTACATCGTCACCGCGACCTTCCTGCCGGTGATCGCCCGCGCCGCCTTGCCCGGCTCGCCCTGGCTCGACATGTTCTGGCCGATCTTCGGCTTCGGCGTGTTCTGCGGCGCGCTGATCGCGAGCCGGCTGCGCGTGAGCGGTGACCTGCGCCTGCTGCTGGGCGGCAGCTATTTCCTGCAGGCGGCGGGCATCGCGGTGAGCGTGTGGAGCCCGAGCCTGGCGGGCTTTGCGATCGGCAGCCTGATGCTCGGCATTCCGTTCACCGCGATCACATTCTTCGCGATGCAGGAGGTGCGGCGACTGCGCCCGGCGCTGGCGGCAAGTTTCATGGGCCTGGCCACCGCGATGTACGGCATCGGCCAGATCGTCGGCCCGCCGCTGGTGGCGCTGCTGCTGCGGCGCAGCGGCAGCGCCGGCGCGGGCTTCACGCTGTCGCTGCAGATCGCGGCGGGCGCCTTGCTGGTCGGCGCGCTGCTGTATCTGTGGATGGCGCGGGCCTACCCGATGCGCCGCGGGGTTCCGGTGTGATGCGCATCGAGCCCTTCGATCACCATGAGCTCGCGGCCGCGACACGTGTCCATGCGGTGATGCTGCTCGCGCACGCCCAGGAAGCCCGGCTGCTGCAGGCCGAAGACTTCGCGCCGATGGCTCGGGAGCCCGCCGACATCCAGGCCAGCGACGAGTACTTCATCGGTGCGTTTCGCGGCGAGGAGCTGCTCGGTTGTGTCAGCCTCGGGCCCGACGACGAAGCCGGCCAGATCAGCATCGCGTCGCTGATCGTTCACCCGGCGCACCAGCGGCAAGGCATTGCGAGGGCACTGATGACCGAGGCACTGCGCCGCAGCGCGGGGCTGGACCTGTCGGTGGCCACCGGCGCAAAAAACGCACCCGCGCTGGCCTTGTACGGGCAACTCGGCTTTGTCGTGTACCGGCATGGCACGCTGGGTGCCGAGGCACTGCACATCGTCAAGCTGCGGCGCGCCGCAGGCCCCGCGCGTGCAGAGCCCGATGCGCCCTGAACTGCGGATTCGGCGCGGCGCGCGCGCCGATGCACCCCGGCTCGCCGCTCTGGCGATCCAGGTGTTCCTGCACACCTATGCCACCCAGGGCATCTCGGCCGCGATCTCCGACCACGTTCTTTCGGAGTTCACGGCGGCGAAGTTCCGGACCCTGCTCGGCCGCGAATCGGTCACTGTTTTCGTGGCCGAGGTGAACGCTCATCTTGTCGGTTATGCGCGTGTCGATTCCGGTGCGGCATGCCCCGGGCGCGGCGTGTGCACGACCGAGCTCGCCACGCTTTACGTGCAGGCCCATTTCGCCGGGCAGGGCGTGGGCAGCGCGCTGCTCGCGCAGGCGCGGGCGCTTGCCCTGCTGCAGACGAAGAGCCCGTTGTGGTTGACCGTCAATGCGGCGAATGCGCTCGCCATCGGGTTCTATGCGAAGCATGGTTTTTCGAAGATTGGCACGTCCCGGTTCGTGCTGGGCAACGAGAGCCACGAGAACCACGTACTCGTGGCCGGCGACGTGCAGGCTGCCGCTCCGATGGAGGGTTAGCCACCCGCCCGCTTGACCGTGTGCCCCTGCGCCTTCAGCACTTCGATGACCCGCTCGCAGTGGTCGCCCTGGACCTCGATCACGCCGTCTTTCACGGTGCCACCGGAGCCGCAGGCGGCCTTGAGTTGTTTGCCGAGCGCGGCGAGTGCCACGGCATCGAGGGCCAGGCCTTTCACGAGCGTCACGCCCTTGCCGGCGCGGCCCTTGGTCTGGCGCGAGACCCGCACGATGCCGTCGCCTGCCGGCACCGGCTTCTGGCCGCACACACAAGCGGCCACGGCCAGGCGGCACACCGGGCACATCCGCCCGCTGTCGGTGGAATAGACGAGCCCGCCCGACGCGCGGCTGCTTTTCATCGCGCCAAGGTGCCCGAGCCGGCGACGAATCCGATGGTCCGCATGAAGAGGCCCTGCCCGTTGGTGTGGCGCGATTGTTTCAGCATCCGGCCCGAACATGCGGAGAGGGCTGTTTGCACAGACTTACACATCGGCGGTGAACCCGGGGCGCGAACCGGCCGACAAGCCTTCAACGGCGCAGCTCTTCGTCATTCGCCCCGCGCCGGGCGACAAGGAATTCACCATGACCGTCACGTCTTTGTCTTTCACGCTCGTCAACACCTACGCGCCGCAAAGCGCCCGGCCCGCCACCGTGGTCGAGCGCAAGACGCCCCCGGTGCAGAGCGACGACGCGGCCTGCGGCGAGAAGCGCCCGGCCAGCCGCGAGAACCGGCTGGTGCAGGCCATGATGTCGGCACTGCGCGAGCTCGGGTTCGGGGGCACGGCGGCGCCGGCTGCAGCGACCAGCACCACCGCGGCGACACCAGTGACTGGCGCGGTCACGCCCGCCACCACCACGGCCACGGCATCGAACGCAGCAGCCACCCCGGCACCGAGCACGACGGCCACCCCGGCCGAGGCTTCGAGCGCGGCCGATTCGTCGGCCACGGTCGAGTCGGCGGTTCACCAGTTCGCGCACGAGTTGTTCCAGGCGCTGCGCCAGAGCCGCAGTGACAACCCGTCGTCCGAGGGCGATTCCGGCCGGGGCGAGGGCCACCACCGCCATCACCACCACGAAGCGCAGGGCCACGGTTACGGCAACATGGCGCAGCGCCTCGAAGCGCTGTCGCAGACCTTCGGCGCGCCGGCCGCGGCCGCTGCGGCGGCGACGACCGACACGAAAGCGGCTGCGGCCGAGCCGACCAGCACCTCGCTCTCGGTCACGCTGACCGTGAATGACGGCGCGGCCGACGCGCCTGCATCGGCCAGCGCCACGCCTGCGGCCACGGCCGCAACGACCACCGCCCCGGCCGCTGCGCCCGCGAAGAACCCGCTGCTCGAAGCGTTCACGAAGTTGTTCAACGCGCTCAAACCGCCCGCCGTGAGCACCCAGGCCGCTTCGGCAGAAACCGACATGGCCGAGAAGCTGCGCCAGTTCCTGCACACGCTCGCGCAGGCCGTGGCACCCGATGCGGCGAACGGCATGCACCGCGCCCAACCCGGCGCGCTCGTCAACGTGACCGCCTGAGTTCTCTGCTCTCTACAATGGGTCGGACCCGATTCCCGACCCCTGCGGCGCAGCGTGTGCCGATGCGGTTCGGTGATTCGCCACCCACCCTCGGCGGAGACACACGTTGGCACACCTCATCGAAGCGAAGCGCCTGCAGCAGCACCCGAAGATCGCACTGGCAGCGATCGCTCTCGCCTTGTCGGCCTGCGGTGGCGGGGGTGACTCCGGCGTCGCCAACAGCGCCGGCATTCCGCCCTCGTTCCAATCGGCGCAGCAGTGCAGTGCCACCAATCCTTATGCCTCGGCGGGGCTGAAGACCGGCAGCCTGAGCACCGAGAAGCAGTGGTTGCGTTCGTACTTCGACGAAGCCTATCTTTGGTACAACGAGGTGCCGACGGTCGACGCCAACGCGGTGGCCTACAGCAACAGCGCCGACGTCTACACCTCGCTCGACACCTACTTCAAGGCCTTGAAGACCCCGGCCCTGACAGCCTCGGGTGCGAAGAAAGACAAGTTCGGCTTCACTTACCCCACGGCCCTGTGGAACGCGCTGTCGCAATCGGGCGTGACGGCGGGCTACGGCTTCGAGCCGGTGTTCGGCTCGCTGGTGGTGAACGCGCAAACCCCGAACCGCAACATTCGCATCGCCTACATCGAGCCCGGCACCGAGGCGTTCACCAAGGGGCTCAAGCGCGGCGACAAGATCGTCACGGTCGACGGCGTTTCGGCCGACGACAACACCCAGGCCGGCGTCGCCGTGTTGAATGCCGCCGTCTTCCCCGACAGCGCCGGCGTGGCCCATGCGTGGATCTTCAGCCGCACCGGCGCCGCCAACTTCAGCGTGACCTTGACCACCGCCAACATCACGAAGAACCCGGTGCTGTCACGCAGCGTGATCACCGCGCTCGACGGCAAGAAGGTCGGCTACATGGTCTTCAACGACCACCTCGCCACCGCCGAAGCGCAGCTCGTCGAGGCCGTCAACTATTTCAAGGCCCAGGCCATCGACGACCTGGTGCTCGACGTGCGCTACAACGGCGGCGGTTACCTCTACATCGCCAGCGAGATCGCCTACATGATCGCCGGCCCCACGCGGGTTCAGAGCAGCGTGTTCGAGCAGCTCAGCTACAACGACAAGCGCAGCGCACAGACCAACAGCGCCGACGCCAAAACGCCGTTCTACAACACCAGCACCGGTGGCACGGCGCTGCCCACGCTGAGCCTGCCGCGCGTCTACGTGCTGACGCAGGGCGACACCTGCTCGGCCAGCGAGGCCATCATCAACGGCCTGCGTGGCGTGGATGTGGATGTGCGCCTGATCGGCGGCACCACCTGCGGCAAGCCTTATGGGTTCACCGCCAAGGACAACTGCGGCATCTCGTACTTCCCGATCGAATTCAAGGGCGTGAATGCCAAGGGCTTCGGCGACTACGCCGACGGCTTCGTCCCGGCCGGCACCGCGGTCGGCACCGGCGTGCCCGGCTGCGTGGTCAGCGACGACCTGAACCATGCGCTCGGCGACACCAGCGAGGCGATGCTCGCCACCGCGCTCGGCTACCGCAGCACCGGCAGCTGCCCGGTGCTCTCGGTGGCGCAAGCGCAGGCGCTGTCGGTGGGCCGGGCCGGTGCGAACAGCACCGGCAGCTTCATGGTGCGTGGCCCGGCGCGCGAGAACCGGCTGCTGTCACCCAGCCGCTGAAAGGCGCCGCGATGAAGTCGCTCGGCAAAAGACCCGAAGGCCTGCGCCTGGAGCGCATGAAGGGCTCGAAGCTCTGGGCCGGCGAGTCGTTCAGGAACATCCACCCGATCCAGCCCGGCCTGCGTGACACGTCGGCGCCGCGCGTCACGATCACCGAGTTCCTGTGCGGCGGCGAGCGCCGCGTGCCCGGCGCGCCGCTGCCTTCGCTCGACCCGCTGGCCGCATGGGCGAAGCCGCCCGACACCGGCCTGCGCGCCACCTGGCTCGGCCACTCGACGGTGCTGATCGAGATCGACGGCCTGCGTGTGCTCACCGACCCGGTGTGGGGGCCGCGCGCTTCGCCTTCGCGGCTCGCGGGGCCGAAGCGTTTTCAGCCGGTGCCGGTGGCCATGCGCGCGATGCCGCCGATCGACCTGGTGCTGGTCTCGCACGACCACTACGATCATCTGGACTACCCGACGATCCGCGAGCTGGCGAAGATGCAGGTGCCGTTCGTGACCTCGCTCGGCGTCGGCGCGCACCTCGAAGCCTGGGGTGTGGCGCCCGAACTCATCACCGAGCTCGACTGGTGGCAATCGCACACCTTGCCGGGCAGCGAGCTCACCGTCACGGCCTCGCCTTCGCAGCACTTTTCGGGGCGCGGGCTGAAAGACCGCAACGCCACGCTGTGGTCGTCGCTGGTGATCCGCACGCCGAAACATTCGGTCTTCTTCAGCGGCGACACGGGGCTCACGAGCGAGTACACGGCGATCCACGAACGCTTCGGAAAATTCGATCTGGTGATGCTCGAAGTCGGCGCCTTTCACCCGTCGTGGGGCGACATCCACCTCGGCCCCGAGCACGCGCTCGAAGCGCTCGCCTTGCTCGGTGGTGGCGCCTTTCTGCCGGTGCATTGGGGCACCTTCAGCCTGGCGCTGCACGACTGGGATGCGCCGGCCGAAACACTGCTCGCGCTCGGGCCGAAACAAGGCGCGCAGCTCGTGATGCCACGCCTCGGCGAGGCGGTCGAACCGTCGCGTGTCGAAGCGGTCACGCCGTGGTGGCGCGAGGTCGATGCGCGTCGGCACAGCAAGGCGAAGGCCACCGAGCCGGTGCCGATGACGCTGCCGAAAGAGATGCCCTGGCCGGTCGACTGAAGGCTGCCAGGCAGAGGATCTAGCTCGCTCGGCTCTCCGCGATGAAACTCTCGAGCAGCTTCTTCAGCTGGCTGGTCTTGCGCGGGCCGAGCGCTTCTTCGAGGCTGTTGTGGTGCGCGTCGACGCGCTCTTTCAACCGGGCCACGGTTTCCAGCCCCAGGTCGCTGATGAAGACCAGCACTTTGCGGTTGTCCACGCCATCAGCGGCGCGCTGTACGACCCCGCGGCTCACCAGCTTGTCGATGTTCTTCGTCAGCGCCGGGCCGTTCATCAAGACCCGCTCCGCCAGATCGCCCATCGAGCGGCCTTGTTCGTCGGACAGCACCTGCAGAATGCGCCAGTGCTCTTCGCTGAACTCTTCGTCGCCGATGGAGTTGGTCAGGCCGATGCGCATGTGCCGGTTGGCCGAGGCCAGCAGGTAGGACAGGTACTGGGAGATGTCTTGTTCGGGCATGGTATTTGCACTTAACGGCAAAGCTTGGGTCGCATTTTATGATCGAACGCTTTCCGTGGAAAGTAAGAGTGCGCAGCCGCGCCGCATCGATCACGGAAACACCGCCATGGTGCCGGCGCGGAGGAGCGTGTATGGGGCAGATCGGGAGAGTCTCGGCCACCACAGTGGCGTTCGACGCGCCGGGCCGGTTTCGCCCCTTCGGTGGGGTTCGGCATGCCCGGCGCGCTGCCGAAGACCGCGTGTTGACCCGTGCCAGAGAGAACAAGTTCCGCATCGCGCTGTGTGTTCCGATGGGCGGCTCCGACGGCATCTGGGGCCCGTCGTGCCTCGCTTCGGCGCGCCTGGCCGAAGCCGAGCTGAACCGCTTCGACGGCATCAACGGCCGCGCCTGCGAACTGGTGCCGATGGATGCGTCGAACACCGCTGACGGCATCGAGCACCGTTTGTCGGAGCTGGTCGACGATGGCGAGGTCGACGCGCTCGTCGGCATGCACATCAGCTCGGTGCGCCAGCGCATCACCGGCGCCGTGGGCGGGCGCATTCCCTACGTCTACACCTGCTTGTACGAAGGCGGCGAAACCACGCCGGGCGTCTACGCGATCGGCGAAACCTCGGCGCGCCAGCTGCGCCCGTCGATCGCCTGGCTCAGCGAACGCCCGCGGCCGCGGCGCTGGATGCTGGTCGGCAACGATTACGTCTGGCCACGTGTCTCGCACCGCATCGCACGCCAGTGCATCGCCGAGTTCGGCGGCGAGGTCGTGGCCGAGACCTACGTGCCCTTCGGTACCACCGACTACTCCGAAGTGCTCGACCTGTTGCGCAAGACGCGTTGCGACACGGTGCTGATCTCGATCGTCGGGCAAGACGCGGTCGAGTTCAACCGCGCCTTCGCGCGTGCGGGGCTGTCGGGCAAGGTGCTGCGCCTCTCGTGCGCGATCGAAGAAAACCAGCTGCTCGCGATCGGTGCCGGCAACACCGAGAACCTGCATGTCGCGCTGGGCTACTTCGCGGCACTCGAAACCGATGCCAACCACTCCTTCAAGGAGCGCTATCAGGGCCGCTTCGGCGAGCGCGCGCCGGCGCTCAACTCGATCGGCCAGTCCTTGTACGAAGGCATGCACTTCCTCGCAGCGCTGCTCGACGGTACCGGCCGCCGGAGCGCGCATGCGGCGGCGGCGCCGCTGGCCTATTCGAGCGCCCGCGACGCGGTGCAATCCGGCGGCGGCGTGAACCACGCGCCGATGTACCTGGCACGTGCGGAAGACCTTTCCTTTCGCGTTATCAAACGCTTCTGACGGGCCGCGGCGGAACGCCGTTTTAGTTTCCAAGGCAAATAAAGTCGTTGACTTGGAAAGTAATCGTCGGCACACTCGTTTTGCGAAAGAGGTCGGCAACGCGCCGGCTCTTCATTCGTTTTCCAGTGGCCGGTGAGTCGGAGCAGTACGCCGTTTCAGGTGCTTCCACGTTCACCGCGCCGAACACGGAACGGGAACCAACATGGTCGTGCTCGCCTGGCTCTTCGGAATCATCGTCGCCATCGTCGTGATCGCGATCGTGGTGGTGTTCCTCAACCGCTTCTACCGTAAGTCCACGCGCGACGTGGCGATCATCCGCACCGGCTTCGGTGGCCAGAAGACCATGATCTCGGGCGGTTTCCTCGCGCTGCCCTTCCTGCACAAGGTCGACGAAGTCAGCATGCGAACGATCCGCGTCGAAGTGCGGCGCGCCGGCGAAAAATCGCTGATCACCGAAGACCGCATGCGCGTCGACGCCGAACTCGAGTTCTACGTGCGGGTGCAACCTTCGGTCGAAGGCGTGGCCACGGCGGCGCAGGCGCTGGGCTCGAAAGCCTTCACGCCCGACGGCATTCGCAACATGCTCGAAGGCCGTTTCATCGACGCGGTGCAGTCGGTCGCGGCGAGCGAGAAGATGGACACGCTGCACGAAAAACGCGCCGAGTTCGTTACCAAGGTCGCGGGTTTGCTGCGTGACAACCTGGCGCAGAACGGCATCCTGCTCGACTCGGTCTCGCTGACGCGGCTCGACCAGGCCGCGTTCGCATCGCTCGACGAGAACAACGCGTTCAACGCGGTCGGCATGCGGCGGCTGGCCGAGATCATCGCGGTCAACAAGAAAAAGCGCGCCGAGGTCGAGGCCGACGCCGACATCTCGGTGCGCCAGACCCTGCTCGACGCGACCAAGCGCCGCCTGCTGCTCGGCCAGGAAGAAGAACACGCCCAGATCAGCCAGCGGCTGGAGATCGAGAAGATCAAGGCCTCGAGCGATTCCGAAACGATCCGCGCCCGCGAGGAAGCGATGGTCGCTTCCGAAAACGCCCGCATCGGGCGCGAGCAGGAAACCCGCTCGCGCGAGATCGGCAAGCAGCGCGAGCTGCGCCGGCTCGAGATCGAAGCGCAGCTCAGCTCCGAGATCCGCAAGGTCGACAGCTCGATCGCGCTCTCCGGCAAGCAGGTCGAAGAAGCGCATGCGCAGGCGGCCGCCGAATCGGCCCGCACGCAGGTCGTGCTGGCGCAGGAAAAGGTTCAGACCGAACGTGAACGCGCCGTCGCCGACCGCTCGCGCGAGATGGCGATGAAACGCGTGATGGAAGCCGGCGAAGTGGCAGAAGCCAATGCCGACACCGAAGCCACCGTGCTGCTGCGACGCGCCAAGGCCGAGGCCGACGCCACCTGTGCGCGTGCCGATGCGGAGAAGTCGCGCATGCTGGCCGAGTCGGAAGGTTCGCGCGCCCTGATCTCGTCGGAGAACTCGCTCAGCGACGCGCTGATGAAAATGAAGCTCGAGAAGTACCGGCTCGACCGCATCCCCGAAATCATCTCGCAGATGATGAAGCCGGTCGAGAAGATCGACAGCATCCGCATCCACCAGGTCAGCGGCTTCGGCGCGAGCAGCGGTGGTGGCGGCGCGGGTGGCAGTGGCGACGCGGCCGGCAACGGTGGTGGCAAGGCGCCCGTCACCCAGGTGATGGACAGCATCCTCGGCATGGCCCTGCAACTGCCGGCGCTGAAGAGCATCGGCGACCAGATCGGTGTCGACTTCTCGTCGGCCGTCGATGTGACGGGCGTGCACAAACTGCCCGCCGGCCCCAAGACCGGGAGCGGCCCGTCCCACTGAACGCAGCGCGAAGCCGCGTGTTGCGCGGCCCGCAACCCTTGTTTCGTGAACCTGCCCGGCACCGGGCCAACCAGGAGATTCCCTCATGAGCTTTTCACGCCGCCACTTCCTCGCCTCCACGGGTTCAGCCGCCGGCCTCGGCGCGCTCGGCACCGGCTTTCTGGTCGACGACGTGCTCGCGCAAAGCGGGCCGATCAAGCTCGGTTCGGTGCTCGACAACTCCGGCAACCTCGACGGTTACGGCAAGGCGATGGTGATGGCCACGGCGCTCGCCGCCGACGAGATCAACGCCGGCGGTGGCCTGCTCGGCCGCAAGATCCAGGTGGTGCAGTACGACTCGCAGTCCGACATTGCGCTGTACACCAAATACGCGCAGCAACTTTCGCGCGACGACAAGGTCGACGTGGTTCACGCCGGCATCACCTCGGCCTCGCGCGAGGCGATCCGCCAGACCTTCAAGCGCGCGAACACGCTGTACTTCTACAACGTGCTCTACGAAGGCGGCGTGTGCGACCGCAACATCGTTTGCACCGGCACCACGCCGGCGCAGGCGGTCGAGCCGATCGTCGAAGTGGCGCTCAAGCAGTGGGGCAAGACCGCCTACATCCTCGCCGCCGACTACAACTACGGCCAGATCACCGCCAAGTGGCTGGCGCACTACATCGCCCAGGGCAAGGGCTCGGTACTCAAGACCGACTTCTTCCCGCTCGACGTGGCCGATTTCGGCTCGACCATCGCGAAGATCCAGCAAGAGAAGCCGGCCTTCGTGGTCGCGGCGCTGGTTGGTGGCGCGCACATGTCGTTCTTCCGCCAGTGGGCCGCCTCGGGCATGAACAAGAAGATTCCGCTGTGCTCGACGACCTTCGGCGTGGGCAACGAACACCTGGCGCTGTCGGCGGCCGAAGGTGACGGCATCCTGATTGCCGGCAATTACAGCCAGGAAGCCGACACGCCGTCGAACAAGGAATTCCTCGCCAAGTGGGCAAAGAAGTTCGGCGACACCAAGATCGTGCATGAGATCGCGGTCTCGCAGTACCAGGGAATCATGCTGTGGGCGGCCTGCGTGAAGAAGGCCGGCTCGCTCGACCGCGCGAAGATGCTCGCGGCGATCGAGTCGGGCGTCAGCATCGTCGGGCCGGGCGGCAGCGTCACGCTCGATCCGAAAACGCACCACGCGATCCTCGACATCAACGTGATGGAGGTCAAGGGCCAGAAGCTCACGATCAAGCAGCAGTTCAAGGCGCGCAAGCCGTCCGACACGGCACAGTTCTGCGACCTGGCGAAGAACCCGAACGACAACAAGCAGTACGAAGTGAAGATCTGAGGCCGCGAGTCAGAGCCCCATGGACTACGCCGCCGTCGTCGCCCTCGAGATCGTCTACATGATCGCCTTCCTCGCGCTCACCAGCGCGGGCTTGGCGATCGTCTTCGGGATGATGCGGGTCATCAACCTCGCCCACGGCGAGTTCGTGATGTTGGGCGGTTACGCGACGATCGCCAGCGCGAAAGCCGGCATCAACATCTACTTCGCGATGCTGGTGATCTCGCCGCTGGTGGTCGGCCTGTGGGGGCTGATCGTCGAGCGTGTGGTGGTGCGCCACCTCTACGGCCGCATGGTCGACACGATGCTCGCGACCTGGGGTGTTTCTCTGCTGATGGTGGGCCTGGTCACGCTGATCTTCGGCAACACCGCGGTCAGCGTGCCGGCGCCGATCCCCGGTTACCAGCTCGGCAGTTTTCAGATGGGTGGTTACAACCTGTTCATCATCGCGGTCGGCACGCTGACGGTGCTGGGCCTGTGGCTGCTGCTGCGCTACACCCGCGTCGGGCTGATCGCGCGTGGTGCGATGCAGAGCGCCGACGTGGCCGCTTCGCTCGGCTACAACCCCAAGCTGGTCTACATGTGGACCTTCACTGCCGGCGCCGCGCTGTCGGGCCTGGCGGGCGGCGTATTGGCACCGCTGACCGGCCTGCTGCCGTCGTCGGGTGGCGCCTACATCGCGAAGGCTTTCATCACCGTCATCACCGGCGGCGCGGCCGTGATCGCCGGCACGCTGTCGAGCTCGGTGATCTTCGGCACCATCAACCAGATTGTTTCGTTCAGCTCGACGCCGGTGTTCGGCGAGATCGCGATGCTCGCGCTGGCGATCGTGCTGCTGCGCCTGATGCCGCAAGGCATCACCGGGCGCTTTTTCCGGAACTCGGCATGACGGATGAATTCAAGGCCGCCGGCTGCATGCGCTGGGGCTGGTTCATCGCCTTCGCGCTGGTGCTCGTGCTGCTGCCGGCGGTGACCAACACCAGCACCCCGACGCTGCTGGCGATCTGGGCCTTGTTCGCGCTCTCGCTCGGGCTGATGTGGGGCTATGCCGGCATCCTGAGCTTCGGCCACGCGGCCTACTTCGGGCTCGGCGCGTACGGCGCCGCGCTGCTGGTGCGCTCGCTCGGGCTGCCGATGGAAGTGGCGCTGCTGCTCTCACCGTTCGTCGCCGCGATCGGCGCGCTCGTGTTCGGCTGGTTCTGCGTGCGCCTGTCGGGCGTGTACCTCGCGATGCTGACGCTCGCGTTCTCGCAGATCGTCTGGTCGGTCGTGTTCCAGTGGGACGACTTCACTGGCGGCAGCAACGGCCTGACCGGCGTCTGGCCGGCCGAGTGGCTCGCCGACAAGCGCAGCTACTATTACCTGACGCTCGCGCTCGTCGTCGGCGCCATCCTGCTGATTCGCCGCGCGCTGTTCGCACCGTTCGGCTATGCGATGCGTGCGGGCCGCGACTCGCCGCTGCGCGCCGACGCGATCGGCATCGACGTGAAACGCATCCAGTGGGTCGCGTTCGTGATCGCCGCGGTCTTCGCGGGGCTGTCGGGTGCGCTGTACGCGTTCTCGAAAGGCAGCATCTCGCCCGACACGGTCGCGGTCGGTCGCTCGGTCGATGGCCTCGTGATGGTGCTGCTCGGCGGCCTGCAGACGCTCGCCGGCCCGATCGTCGGCGCGGTCACGTTCACCTGGCTGCAGGACGCAGTCGCGCGCAACACCGACTACTGGCGTGCGCTGCTCGGCGGGATCATCTTGCTGCTCGTGCTGGTGTTCCCGCAGGGCATCGCGGGCTTCGTCGGCGGGCTGTTCGATCGCATGAAGAAGGTGAACGCATGAGCCTGCTCAAGGTCACCGACCTCGGCAAGTCGTTCGGCGGCAATCGCGCGGTCGACGGCGTGAGCTTCGAGGTCGCGGCCGGCGAATTGCTCGCGCTGATCGGGCCGAACGGCGCCGGCAAGTCGACCACGTTCAACATGGTCAACGGGCAGCTGCGCGCCGACTCCGGCTCCATCAAGCTCGATGGCACCGAGCTCATCGGCCGCAAGCCGCGCGACATCTGGCACCGCGGCGTCGGCCGTACCTTCCAGATCGCCGAGACGTTCGCGTCGCTCACCGTCGTCGAGAACGTGCAGATGGCGCTGCTCTCGGCCGACGCGAAGCTGTACCAGCTCTGGCAGCGCGCCGCGCAGCACAAGCGCGACGAGGCGCTGGCCCTGCTCGACCAGGTCGGCATGAAGGCGCAGGCCGATCGGCCGTGCAGCGTGCTCGCGTATGGCGACGTGAAGCGCGTCGAGCTCGCGATCGCGATGGCGAACGCGCCCAAGCTGCTGCTGATGGACGAGCCGACCGCCGGCATGGCGCCGAAGGAGCGCAACGACCTGATGGCGCTCGCTCGCCGGCTCGCGCACGAGCAGTCGATCGGCGTCCTCTTCACCGAGCACAGCATGGACGTCGTCTTCGCGCATGCCGACCGGATCATCGTGCTCGCGCGCGGCGAGCTCATCGCCGAAGGCACGCCGTGCGAGGTGCGCGACGACGCCAGGGTCCGGGAGGTCTACTTCGGCGGTGGCACGACGTTCGAGCGCGTGGCCGCGGAGATCGGCAATGCTTGAAGTGAGCGCGCTCGACGCGTGGTACGGCCGCGCCCAGATCCTCTAC
>JANYFX010000321.1 GCA_025359585.1 Rhizobacter sp.
CAATTGCAGCGCCGGGTTGAAGACCCACAGGCCGTAAGCATCGACGCCGAGCTTCTTGCCTTGGTAGGCGGTCTGGATTTCAGCCAGCCGGGTGTTGTAGCCCGGCGTCCAGTTCAGGTTGCCACCGAGCGTGAGCGGCACGCCGGGCACGCGGTAGTCGGCGCCGAAGTTGGCGGTGTAGTCGGGCTGCTGGTCGAGCCGGTTGTCGGGGCCGGGTGCGCTCTTCACTCGCGAGCGGAAGACGCTGGTGTTGGCACGCAGATCGATCTTCGGCGCATCGGCGACGAGGTCGCTCAGGCGGAACTTGGCTTCCAGCTCCACGCCCTGCGTGGTCGCATCGCCGAGGTTCTGCGGCCTCGACACCCAGCGCGGCTGGTTCGACCACGACACGTTCTCGAGCGTGGTCACGCCGCGCATCAGGTCCTTGATCTGGCGGTGGAACACGTTGACGCTGAGCACACCGCTGCCGGGCAGGTAACGCTCGGCGGCGATGTCGATGCCGGTCGCCAGCTCGGGTTTGAGCGCCGGGTTGCCGGCGGAGTCGGGCTGGCTGGGGGTGTTGGCGCCATCCACCGGGTAACGGCTGTTGACACGCGGGCGGCCGATCAGGTTCTGCAGCGAAGGCGAGCGGTAGCTGCGCGTCAGGCTGAAGCGCAGCTGGTCACGGCTGTCGGGCGCGGGTTTCCAGACGGCGTGCAGCAAAGGCGTCCAGACGCTGCTGCGGTTGGTGGCCGCAACCGTCGCGCAGTCGCCGCTGCCCTTGGTGTCGATGCCCTCCCAACGCAGACCGGCGTGTGCCGACCAGAGCGGAGTGAGGTTCCATTCGTCTTGCGCGAAGACCGCCAGCCGTGTCGCCGAGGCCGACACGTTGTCGCCGAAGTCGACCAGCACCGGCACGCCGTCTTGCAGGGTCGTGCGGCGCTCGTTGCGGCGGTTGCTCTCGGCTTCGCCACCGACCACGAGGCTGTGGTCGCCTTCGAGCACCTTGACGAGCTTGCCGCTGACGAGCAGGTTGCGGTCGATGGTGTCGGCATCGTCGGCCAGCGTGCGGCTGAGCGCGCCGGCGGTCGTCTCGCGGCGCACACCCGAGCTGGTGCTGTGGCCTTGCCCGAACGCGGCTTTCCATTCGAGCCGGCCGCCGGCGCCGAGCCGGTGGTTCCACTGCCCGTTCAGGCGCAGCAAAGAGAAGCTGCCGTCACCTTCGGTGCGCGCCGTGTCGTAGGGCGCAGGCACCAGCCCCACGCTCTGTTCGAGCACGCCGCTGCGCTCGGTGCTGCCGGTGCTGTAGATCACGAGCGGCATCAGCGTGACAGTGTGGGCCGTGTCTTCGCTGCGCCATTGCAGGCGGCCGGTGGCGTGCAGGCCGCGACGCTTGTCGCGCACCTGGCCGGTGTCGCGCTGGTCGAGCGTGGTGATGCCGGTGGCCGGGTCGGTGTCGACGGTGGTGGTCACGCTGTCGTTCTGGCGGTCGTTCGCAAACGCCGTGAGCGAGTAGTTCCAGGTCAGCGCGCCCAGCGCGTCGTTGCGTGTCCACGAAGCGCTCGGTTGCACCCGGTCGTTCTCGAGCGCCAGGCTCAGCCGCACGTCGTTCACGCGCTTGCTGAAACCTTCGCGCGTGATGATGTTGATGGTGCCGGCGATGGCGCGCGCACCGGTTTCGGCGGTGGGCGCGCGCAGGATCTCGATGCGCTCGATTTGCTCAGGTGTGAGTGAATCGAGCGAGAAGCCCGGCGGGATGCGCTGGCCGTCCAGCAGGATCTGGGTGTAGCCGCTGCCGAGACCGCGCATGCGGATGTTGCCGCCGCGGCCGGGCGCGCCCTGCATCGTCACGCCGGGCAGGCGCTTGAGCACATCGCCGAGGGTGCTGTCGCCGAAACGTTCGATCTCGTCGCGGCCGATCACGATCTTGGCGGCGGTGGACTCGCGGCGCTGCTGCGTGTCGTCGGCGCGGCCGCCGATCACTTCGACCGGCTTGAGTTGCGCGGCGGCGGGCTTGGTCGGCGCCGACGCGGCGGCAGCGGGCGGCGCGGGCAAGACCACGGGCTCGGCCGGTGCCGAGGTCTGCGCGTGGCTCGCGACGCTGGCGAGGAATGAAGCCAGCACAGGCCAGCAACGATGCGGCCGGTGCGTCTTGCGCGCGCTCATCGCGCGGCCCCATCGATGGCGGGTGCGGCAACGCGTGGTGCGTCGATCAACAACAGCTTTTCGTACAGCGTGGCGCGCGCGATGCCGAGCAGGCGCGAGGCCGCGAGCTTGTTGCCACCCGTGGCGGCCAGCGCTTCGTGGATGGCGCGCGCTTCGAGTTCGGCCACGGCCTGCGGCAATGGTTTGATGCGGGCGATAGCGGCTTCTTTTGAATGCGCAGGCAACGCGCGATCGGGTGACGTGGCGTCCAGCGGCGCCACCGCCGCGTGAACGCGGTCGGGTCGCGCAAGCACGTCGGCGCTCGCCACCACCAAGCCGCCGAAATGGCGCGCCGTCAGCAGCGGGTCGTCGGTCATCAGCGTGGCCTGCTCCAGAACGTTGTGCAGCTCGCGGATGTTGCCCGGCCACGGGTGGCGCGCCAGCAGATCGAGCGCGTCGGCCGAGACACTCTTGTGCGCCAGGCCGCTGCGGCGTGCGATGTCTTCGGCCAGCGTCTCGACCAGCGCTTCCAGATCGGAGATGCGCTCGCGCAGCGCGGGCAGGCGGATCGGCAGCACGTTGAGCCGGTAGAACAGGTCGGCGCGGAAGCTGCCCGCCGCGACCATCGCCGGCAGGTCGCGGCTCGTCGCGGCGATGATGCGCACGTCGATGCGCTGCACCTGGTTGCTGCCGAGCGGCTCGACCTCCTGCTCCTGCAGCACGCGCAGCAGCTTGCTCTGCACCGCCAGCGGCATGTCGCCGATCTCGTCGAGCAGCAGCGTGCCGCCGTCGGCTACTCTGAACTTGCCCTCCCGCCCCTTGCGCTCGGCGCCGGTGTAGGCGCCCGGCGCAAC
>JANYFX010000348.1 GCA_025359585.1 Rhizobacter sp.
CGAGCAGCAGGTCCTTGCGCTCCATGCCCGGTCCGCGCGGGCGCGCGCCCACCAGCAGCGCCACCTGGCAGTCCCTGAAAGCCACCTGCGCGTCATCGGTCGCCAGCACCGTGTTGAGCGTCGGAAAGGCGCAGTCGTGCAGCTCCATGACCACCCCGTTCAGACCGGGCAGCGCGGCGCTGATTTCCAGCAGGTGCAGATTCACCGGGGTCTCAGGCCCCAGCAGGGCGCCTGAGGCCACACGAAAGGCGAGCGCGTAGCCGATCTGGCCTGCGGCACCGGTGACGGCAACGCGAACAGGTTTTTTGCTCATGGAAATTCTCCGAAGAAAGGTAGGCAGGAGGAAGGGTGAAAAGTGGGCGCGAGGCGCGCTCGCGGCTGCCCCGAAGTTTAGGCCAGACCGGGGCCTGGATTCGGGATTTCCCGGCCCAGGCCAATCTTATGTCTTACATAAGACATCATTCTGCAGAGCCGTGGACGGCGCCTGGCGCCTGTGATGCAATCCGGCATGCCCGCCTCCGCCACGTCTTCCATGCTCGCGCCGCCCGCCGCGGCCGAGGCTGCCGACAGCCCGGCCTTCAGCCCGCTGTACCAGCAGATCAAGACGCTGATGACCCGCAGCCTGCAGCAGGGCGAGTGGCGCCCCGGCGAGGCCATTCCGAGCGAGATGGATCTGGCGGTGCGCTTCAAGGTCAGCCAGGGCACGGTGCGCAAGGCTATCGACGCGATGGCGGCCGACAACCTGCTGGTGCGCAGGCAGGGCAAAGGCACCTTCGTGGCGACGCATGCCGAAGAGAAGATCCAGTTCCGCTTCCTGCGCCTGATGCCCGACGCCGCAGAGCTGGGTGGCACGACCCGCCGTTTCATCGACTGCCAGCGCCAGCGCGCCCCGGCCGAACTGGCGCGCGCGCTGAACCTGAAACCGAGCGACGCGACGATCCGCGTGCGGCGGCTGCTGTCGTTTCGTGGTGCGCCGGTCGTGCTCGACGACATCTGGCTGCCGGCCCAGCTCTTCAAGGGCCTGACGGCCGAGCGCCTGAGCAACTACCGCGGCCCGATGTACGGGCTGTTCGAAACCGAGTTCGGCGTGCGCATGATCCGCGCCGAAGAAAAGATCCGCGCGGTGGCGGCCGACGAGGCGAGCGCCGCCTTGCTGGGCCTGGCCGCGGGCTCGCCGTTGCTGAGCGTCGAGCGGCTGTCGATGACCTACGGCGACCGGCCGGTCGAACTGCGGCGTGGTCTCTACAGCACCGCCGCCCACTACTACAGAAACGAATTGAGCTGAGGGTTGCGGCCCTAAGCCACGCCCTGTTTCGGCACATTCGCGTCCGCCACCCCAAGAACTCTGTTGCATTGCAATAAACTCTACGGGTTACCGAGAGGTTTCGTCCCCATTGAACTACGTCGAGAGGCAAGGCTGAACATGGCGCTTACAGCAAAAACAAGACCGGGCGAGAACATGCGTCTGCTCGATGCGCTCGGTTACCGCCTGCCGCTGGCGGGTGTGGTGTCGATCCTGCACCGCGCCAGCGGCGGCCTGATGTTCATCCTGATGCCCTTCATCATCTGGATGTTCGACACCAGCCTCACCTCCGAAATCTCGTACGCGCAGTTCACGGCCGTGTTCGCCGGCGGTGTCGGTTTCCTGCCAGGCTGGTTCTTCAAGCTCGTCGCGCTCGCCCTGATTTGGGCTTACCTGCACCATTTCATCGCAGGCGTGCGCCATTTGTGGATGGACGCCACCCACGCCGTCACGCTCGAGTTCGGTCGCAGGTCGGCGGTCTTCACGCTGGCGGTGAGCGTCGTGTTGACGCTGGCGCTCGGCGTCAAGCTCTTCTTCTGAGGCGGCCCGCAAATGGCACAGAATTTTGGTTCCAAGCGCATCGTCGTCGGTGCGCACTACGGTCTGCGCGACTGGCTCTCGCAGCGTGTCACCGCCGCGCTGATGGCGCTCTTCACGCTCGCTGTCATCGTGCAGGTGCTGTTGCCCGGCGAGATGGGCTACGACAAGTGGGCCGGCATCTTTTCGCGCCAGTGGATGAAAGTGCTGACCTTCGTCGTGATCGTGTCGCTGCTGGTTCATGTGTGGGTTGGCATGCGTGACATCTGGATGGACTACGTGAAGCCGGTCGGCGCACGGCTGCTCGCCCAGGTGTTCACGATCGTGTGGCTGGTCGGCTGCGCGGGTTGGGCCATTCAAGTGCTTTGGAGACTTTGACAATGCAAGCGGGTACCTCCCCCATGTCGGCTGGCACGGCTTCCGTGACCCGCCGCAAGTTCGATGTGGTGATCGTCGGTGCCGGTGGATCCGGCATGCGCGCCTCGCTGCAACTGGCGCTCGCCGGCCTGAACGTGGCCGTGCTGTCCAAGGTGTTCCCGACCCGTTCGCACACGGTCGCGGCGCAAGGCGGCATCGGCGCCTCGCTCGGCAACATGAGCGAGGACAACTGGCACTACCACTTCTACGACACCGTGAAAGGTTCCGACTGGCTCGGCGACCAGGACGCCATCGAGTTCATGTGTCGCGAGGCGCCCAAGGTCGTCTACGAGCTCGAGCACTTCGGCATGCCGTTCGACCGCAACCCCGATGGCACGATCTACCAGCGCCCGTTCGGCGGCCACACCGCCAACTATGGCGAGAAGCCGGTGCAGCGCGCGTGTGCGGCGGCCGACCGCACCGGCCACGCGATGCTG
>JANYFX010000400.1 GCA_025359585.1 Rhizobacter sp.
GCGGATCAGGCGATGGCGTACTGGCCCGAGCCGAGCTTGAAGACGGCCACGAGCGACGCGAGCTTCACGGTCTGGCCTTGCAGCGACTCGGCGGCGGCCGCGCTTTGTTCGACCAGCGCGGCGTTCTGCTGCGTCATCTGGTCGAGCTGGGTCACCGACTGGTTCATCTGGCCGATGCCGTTGCTCTGCTCGGCCGAGGCGGTGGTGATCTCGCCGACGATGTCTGAGACACGCCGCACCGAGTCGACGATCTCGTGCATGGTCTGGCCGGCGGCGGCCACCAGGCGCGAGCCGCTCTCGACCTTGTCGACCGAAGCGCCGATCAGCACCTTGATCTCCTTGGCGGCCTGCGCGCTGCGCTGCGCGAGCGAGCGCACTTCGCTGGCCACCACAGCGAAACCGCGGCCTTGTTCGCCGGCACGCGCCGCTTCGACCGCCGCGTTGAGCGCGAGGATGTTGGTCTGGAACGCAATGCCGTCGATCACGCCGACGATGTCGGAAATCTGCTTCGAGCTGGCGTTGATCTCGTCCATGGTGCTGACCACCTGCGAGACCACCACGCCGCCGCGGCCGGCCACTTCGGCGGCGCTGGCCGCGAGCCGGTTGGCCTGGCGCGCCGAGTCGGCCGACTGCGCCACGGTGCCGGTGAGTTGCTCCATCGAAGCGGCCGCCTGCTGCAGGTTGCTGGCGGTCTGCTCGGTGCGCATCGACAGGTCCTGGTTGCCGGTGGCGATCTCGGCCGAGGCGGTCGAGATGCTGTCGGTGCTGGAGCGCACCTGGCCGACCAGCTCGCGCAGCGAGGCCTGCATCTGGCCGAGCGCGCGCAGCAGCTCGCCGATCTCGTCGCGGCGGGTCGAGTTGAGGGTTTGCGAGAGATCACCGCCGGCAATCAGCGTCGCCGTCTTCACGCCTTCCTGCAACGGTGTCGTGACCGAGCGGGTGATGAAAAACGCCATCGTCGCGCCCACCGCCACGCTGAGCAGCAGCAAGATCAGCAGCGCACTGCTGGAGGTGCCGATGCCCTTGCTCAGGCGCGTTTCTTCGGCCTTGGCGAGCTCGATCTGCTGGTCTTGCACCGCCGCCATCGCCGTGAGGTAGGCCTCGGAGGCGGGCAGCATCTTGTTGTTGAGCAGGGCCTCGGCGGCCGGCGCGTCGGCCTGTTTGACCAGCTCCAGCAGCTGCCCGCGCAGTGCCACGTAAGCCGCTCGCTCGCTCGCCACCTTGGTGAGCAGGGCCTTGCCTTCTTCGGTCGTGATCAGGCTTTCCATCGACTTCTGCAGCTCGCTGATCTCACCCGAGGTTTGTTTCATCAACGGCGAAAAATACTTCTCGATCTCGGGCTGACCGCTGGCCTTGGCGATGGCCACGGTGCGGCTCACGTTCAGCCGCGTCTTGCCGACCCAGTCGCGCGCGATGTTGGCGCGCTGTTCCAGGTCCGCCAGCTCGGCCAGGCCGGCATTGGTGCGGGCGAGCTGGGTGTAGGCGATGCCGACGATCACCAGCAGCAGCGCGATCACCGCGCCGAAGCCGATCGCCAGACGCGATCCGATGCGCAGGTTGTTCAGGTTCATGGGTTGCTCTAAGTCTCGGAGTTCAGGGTTCGGGGTTCAGTGACGCGAGCGGCGCACGAGGCTGCCCACGTCGAGGATCAACGCGACACGGCCATCGCCCATGATGGTGGCGCCCGACACGTCGTTGACCTTGCGGTAGTTGGCTTCCAGGTTCTTCACGACCACCTGCTGCTGGCCGAGCAACTCGTCGACCAGCAAGGCCACGCGCCCGCCTTCGGCTTCGGCCACGACCATGATGCCGCTGGCGTTGTCGTAGTTGAAACGGGGCACGTTGAAGATCTGTTCGAGTTCGAGCACCGGCATGAAGTCGCCACGCACCTCGACCACGCGGCCGCTGCCGCCGATGGTCTTGATGACGCCCGGCTGCACCTGGAACGATTCGACCACCGACGACAGCGGCAGGATGTAGACCTCGTCGCCCACGCCGACCGACATGCCGTCCATGATCGCCATCGTCAGCGGCAGGCGCACCTTCACGCTCATGCCGTAGCCTTCGGCCGAGTCGATGTCGACGGTGCCGCCCAAAGCGGTGATGTTCTTCTTCACCACGTCCATGCCGACGCCGCGGCCCGACACGTCGGTGACCACGTCGGCGGTCGAGAAGCCGGGCGCGAAGATCAGCGCGAAGACCTCGCTGTCGGTCATGCTGTCGGGTGCGTCGATGCCACGCTCGCGGGCCTTGGCCATGAGCTTGGCGCGCGACAGGCCCTTGCCGTCGTCGCGCACCTCGATCACGATCGAGCCGCCCTGGTGCGAAGCACTCAGCGTGATCGTGCCCTGCTCGGGCTTGCCCTTGGCCAAGCGCTCGGCCGGCAGCTCGATGCCATGGTCGCAGCTGTTGCGCACCAGGTGGGTGAGCGGGTCGGTGATCTTCTCGACCATGCCCTTGTCGAGCTCGGTCGATTCGCCCTTGGTGACGAACTCGACCTTCTTGCCGAGCTTGCCCGCCAGGTCGCGCAGCATGCGCGGGAAGCGGCTGAACACCATCGACATCGGAATCATCCGGATCGACATCACCGACTCTTGCAGGTCGCGGGTGTTGCGGTCCAGGTCGGCCAGGCCGGCGGCCATCTGCTGGTACAGCGCGGGGTCGACCTTGGCGCTGTTCTGCGCCAGCATCGCCTGCGTGATGACGAGTTCACCGACGAGGTTGATGAGTTGATCGACCTTCTCGATCGAAACCCGCAGCGTGGCCGATTCGAGCGCGGCGGCCGGGGCTTTTTCGACCTTGGCGGCCACGCGCGCTTTCGGCGCCTCGGCTTCGCTGCCGGCAGCCGCCGCAGAGCCCTCGGCACGCGGCGCGCCGGGAGCTTCGTCGAAGAAACCGTAGCTCGCATCGACCTTGGCAGGCTCGGGCTCGCTGGGTGCGCCCGGTGCACCGGCGTGAAAGCCGTAACCCTGGCCGAGCGGCAACAGCGCCACGGCTTCGCGGGCCACGTGGAAGGTGAACAGGTCCAGCAGGTCGCTGTCGCTGCTGGTGGTCAGCACCTTGAAGCGGCGCATGCCGTCGCTGGACTGACCGCCGTCGATCGGCTCGATCGTGCCGAGGTCGGGGATTTCGCTGAAGAGTTCGACGATGTTGCCGGCCTGTTCGGGGTGTTCGAGCGGGCCGACGCGCAGTTCCAGGCTGCGCAGTGAAGAAGGCGCTGCGGCATCGGCCGCCGGTGCCGGAGCTTCTTCCTGCACACGCACCGGCGCAGGCTTGGACACCACCACCGGCGCCTGGCCGCCGAGCATCGCGCGGATGCTCGAGAGCAGGTCGGTGGTGTCGATCTGCGGCCCGCCCGCACCCTGGTGGCGCGCGAGTTGCGAGCGCAGTGCGTCGCCCGACTGCAGCAGCACATCGACCATCGGCGCGGTCGGCTCCAGCTCGTGGCGGCGCAGTTTGTCGAGCAGCGTTTCCATCTGGTGCGTGAGCTCGGCCACGTCGGAAAAGCCGAAGGTCGCGGCGCCCCCCTTGACCGAGTGCGCGCAGCGGAAGATCGAGTTCAGCTCTTCGTCGTCGGCGGCCGTGATGTCGATCTCGAGCAGTTGTTGCTCCATGCGGTCGAGGTTCTCGCCGGCTTCTTCGAAGAAGACCTGGTAGAACTGCGTGAGGTCGATGCCGGCGCTCGCGCTGGCGCTGTCGGAAGTGATGTCACCCATGGCGGGTACTCCAGTTGGGGTTCTGTGGTGCGTGCTTGGCGAGCCCGGCTCAGCGCACGACTTTTTTGATCACTTCGATCAGCTTGGTCGGGTCGAACGGCTTCACCAGCCAGCCCGTGGCGCCCGCGCTGCGACCGGCCTGCTTCATCTGGTCGCTCGACTCGGTGGTCAGGATCAGGATCGGCGTGGTCTTGAACTTGGGGTTGTCGCGCAGCTTCTTCGTGAGACCGATGCCGTCGAGACGCGGCATGTTCTGGTCGGTGAGCACGAGGTCGAAGTCACGCGTACCGGCCTTCTCCAGCGCGTCTTGGCCGTCCACGGCCTCGACCACGCTGTAGCCCGCGTTCTTGAGCGTGAATGAAACCATTTGGCGCATGGAAGCCGAGTCGTCCACGGCAAGAATCGAGTGCATAAGTTTCTCCAGGAATTCTGTGGGGTCTGGGTTCAGAGCGTCAGAACAGCTCGATGAAGCCGGTGTCCATTTCCGACTGCGTGACCGGGTTCGGCCGCAGCGGCGCTTCTTCGATCACGGCGTCACCTTCTTCGTCGCCGTCGAAGGCGTCGCGCGCCAGCCGGTCGGCGCAGTTGCGCAGGCGGCCCAACGTGTGGTTGATGAGCTGCGAGGCCATATCCTGAAACTGCAGTGCCGTCACCGCCGCACCGAGCTGCGCGACAGCGCGCTCCACCGGCTGCGGGTCGGGCAAGGCCGTGGCGCGCAGGTCGTGCAGGTGCTGCGAGGCGCCGAAGAAGCCGGCCTGCAGGGTGTCGCAGGCGTCGGCAAGCAAGGTCTGAAGACGGTCGAGGTCGTTCGACGCCGTCATCAGGTGGTCTTGCAGGTCGGCTGCCGCCAGGAACGACATGCCGCCGCCGACCGTCGAACCGTTGCTGGATGGGTCGCTGTGCATCATGGCTGCATCGCCGATCGTGTGTCAGGTGAGGTGCGCATCAGAAGCCCAGGCTCGCGAGCAGGTCGTCGACCTGCTCCTGGTTCGTGACCACATCGCTGCGGCCCTCGGGGTTGACGACCGGCCCGTTCAGGAAGGCCTCTTCGACCTTGTGAATCTGGTCGGGCGGGATCACCTGCATCAGAAGCTTGAGCAGGCTGTCTTCGAGCTCGGTCGCCAGCGCCACCACCTTCGTCACCACCTGCCCGGTGAGGTCGTGAAAGTCCTGCGCCAGCATGATGTCGGTGAGGTGCTGGTCGATGCGCGCGGTCGACGCTTCCACATCGCCCACGAAGTTCATCACCGCGCCGGTGGCCACGGCCTTCACCGGGTCGGCCACGATCGCCCTGGCCATCTGCCGGGTCTCTTCGGCGATGCGCTGGTGTTCTGCCTTGGCCTGGTCGACCAGGTTCAGCACCTTGTCGGCAGCCGCCGCGGTTTTTTCGGCGATGTAGTTCAGGCGGCTGCGCGCGTCGGGCAGGCCGTCGGCCGCCACTTGCAGCTTGGGCATCACGCCGACCTGGGCCAGCGTGTCGTGCAACAGGCGCGTGATGCTGCCGACCTGCAGGAACACGTCGGAAGTCGAGGCGGCCTTGACGGCGTGCTCTGACAGGGTTTCGGGAGAATCGCTCTTCATTTTTTTACGGCTCCGGGGTTCAGACGAATGCGCTTCAAGCCGTCGCGGCGGCGAGCTTCTGCATGATCTTGTTGACCTTGTCTTCCAGCGTCGCCTTGGTGAAGGGCTTGACGATGTAGCCGGCGGCACCGTCTTGCGCCGCCCGAACGATGTCTTCTTTGCGCGCCTCGGCCGTCACCATCAATACCGGCAGGTGCTTGAGCGTGTCGTCTTTCTTGATCGCGCTCAGCAGGTCGAAGCCGTTCATGTTGGGCATGTTGATGTCGGAGACGACGAAGTCGTACTTCTGCGCCTTCAGCATCGTCAGCGCCACGGCGCCGTCTTCGGCCTCTTCGGCGTTGGCGCAGCCCATCTCCTTCAGCAGGCCGCGCACGATGCGGCGCATGGTCGAGAAGTCGTCGACGATCAGGAACTTCAGGTCACTCGGGTTGCTCATGGTTGTCCTCTTGCAATCACAGGGTTCTATCGGGTCGGGGCACCGGAAGTTGAGGACAACTTCTCGTCAGTTCCGGCGGCAGGGCTGGGTTCGTCTTCGTCGCGTGTGATGCGTCGCAGCCTGTCTTCGGCCTCGCGGTTCATCACGATGATGCTGATGCGCCGGTTCACCGGGCTGTCGGGCGCGGCCGGGTCGAACAGCACGCTCGAGGCCAGGCCCTGAACCAGCAGCACACGGTCTTCGGGCAGGCCACCGGCGTTGATCTCGCGGCGCGAGGCGTTGGCGCGGTCGCTCGACAACTCCCAGTTGCTGTAGCCGCGCTCGCCGGCGCCGAAAGGCTGCGCGTCGGTGTGGCCTTCGAGCGTGAGGCGGTTCGGCACTTCGGCGAGCACGGCACCGATCTCGCGCAGCAGCTCGCGCATGTAGGGTTTGACGACCGCGCTGCCGCTGTCGAACATGGCGCGGTTCTGTTCGTCGACGATCTGGATGCGCAGGCCGTCGCGGGTCATGTCCAGGCGGATCTGCGACCGCATCGCAGCGAGTTTCGGACTCGCGGCGAGCGCTTCTTCGACCTTCTGCTTCAGCGATTCGAGGCGCGCCGCTTCGGCACGCTTTTGTTCGGCCTTCAGGGCCTTGAGCTGCAAGGTGCGGCGCTGGGCTTCGATGTCACCCTGCTTGACCTGCCCCGAGGTGCGCGTGAGATCGGTACCGCCACCCTTGACCACGCTCGAAGAATCGCCCGAGCCCGTGGCGCCACCCATCAGCGACAGCTTGAGCGGCGAGTTGAAGTAGTCGGCGATGCCCTTCTTGTCGCCCTCGGCGGTGGAGCCGAGCAGCCACATCAGCAGGAAGAACGCCATCATCGCCGTCACGAAGTCGGCATAGGCGATCTTCCATGCGCCGCCATGGGCGCCATGGCCGCCCTTCTTGATCCGCTTGATGATGATCGGCTGGAGTTTCTTGGAATCACCGGACATGGCTGTCTCGTTCCTTTAGCGGCTACTTCTTGCCCTTGACATGGCCTTCGAGCTCGGCGAATGTCGGTCGGTCACCGGAGTACAGAACCTTGCGGCCGAACTCGACCGCGACCTGCGGCGCATAACCCTGCATGCTCGCGAGCAGCGTGGTCTTGATGCACTGCAGCTCCTTCGAGCCGTCTTCCATCTTCTGTTCCATCAGGCCGCCGAGCGGCTCCACGAAACCGTAGGCGAGCAAGATGCCGAGGAAGGTGCCGACCAACGCCGAACCGATCATTCCGCCCAGCACCGCCGGCGGCTGGCCGACCGAGCCCATCGTGTTGACCACGCCGAGCACGGCGGCCACGATGCCGAAGGCCGGCAGGCCACCGGCCAGGCGCGCGATCGCGGCGACCGCAGCGTGCTCTTCGGCGTGGTGCGTGTCGATCTCGCTGTCCATCAGGCTTTCGATCTCGTGGGCGTTCAGGTTGCCCGAGACCATCATGCGCAGGTAGTCGGTGATGAACTCGACGATGTGGTGGTCGTTACCGACCACCGCGTACTTCTGGAAGATCGCCGAGCTGTGCGGGTCTTCCACGTCTTTTTCGATCGACATCAGCCCTTCCTTGCGGGCCTTCTGCAGGATGTCGTACATCAGCGCCATGAGTTCCATGTAGCGCGCCTTGCTGTACTTGCTGCCTTTGAAGCACTTGCCCAGGCCGGAGATCGAGGCCTTGATGACCTTCATCTGGTTGTTCGCCAGGAAGGCGCCCGCGGCTGCACCGAAGATCGTGATCAACTCGAACGGCAGGGCGTGCAGGATCACGCCGATGTTGCCGCCGTGAG
>JANYFX010000402.1 GCA_025359585.1 Rhizobacter sp.
GGCTTCAGCGGCGTGCTGCCACGCGGCACGCCGATCGCGCAGTGCTACCCGGTATCACGCGCGGTGCCGGAGCTGAGGTTTGAAGCGATGACCGACGTACATGTGCAACGCTACGACACCCTGGCCGCGCAGATCATGGCCGGGCCCGGCGTTTACCGCAAAGGCTACCGCAGCAAACGCGGCGCGTGAGTCGTCGAGGTGCGGGGAAGTCGGAGCGTCGCGGCAGGCGGCATCCGGCGGGGGCTCATGCTGTGGCGGTCTCCGCTTCGCTGCGACTGCACTGCGGTGCTCGGTCCAAGGTCGTGCCGCAGAACTCACTGCGCTCACTTCGTTCGCTCCGTTCAAACAGCCGCGGCAAGTCAGACGACGAAGCGCGCTGCGCGCGCCGACCTCGAACCTCCGCTCCTCGTCGCCACAAAAATCGCCCCCGCCGGCTAACGCCTGCCACTCGGGCACCGGCTCGGCTTTTTGTTGGACAAGCAAGGACGTTGAAGGTCATCGATCGAACGCAATGAATGGCGTATCAAACGGTGCGCAGCACGTCACGCAAGTCGTCGAGGCTCAGCCACAGGCAGCCGACCTTCGGCGTGGCCAGCGCATGCGCGATGCGGCCGAAGCTGTCTTCGCGCAGCCGGTAGGCCCGGCCGTAGGCGCGCATCGCCTCATCCATGCGGCCGCTTTCCTGCAGTACGATGCCCAGGTTGACCTGCGCGTCGGCGCGCTCGGGGTCGAGCCGCAGCACTTCGTGCAGGGCCTGCGCGGCGCCGGCCAGATCGTGCACATCCTGGCGCAGCAGGGCGAGTTGAAACCACGCTTCGATGTGCCCGGGCGCCAAGGCGACGATGCGTTCGAGCGTGTGCAAGGCAGCGGGCAGATCACCGGCAGCGCAGGCTGCGTCGGCGGCGACTGCGAGCGTGGGCACATGGTCGGGCCGCAGCGCGAGGCTCACCGCCGCATGTTGCCTGGACTGCGCCACGGCGCCCTGCTGCAGTTCGAGCAGCGCGAGCAATTGATGCACCGCCGGGTGCGGCGCGAACGCCACCAGCGCGTGCGTGCACAGCGCTCTGGCGCGCTCGCGCTGCCCCGCGTTGACGTGGCCGATCGCCAGCGCCAGCAACTCTTCGACGGTGGTGCCCGTGTTGGCCATGGCCGATGGTAGCGGCCGCCTCGTCGCGGGTCGGCGCGGGCCGGTGATATGGTGCGGCTTGCCCATGCCAGACCGCCGCAGCGCCGGAGGCCACCGATGCGGATCTTCATCTCCTATTCGTCGAAGTACCGCGAGCTCTGCGAACGCCTGCAGCTCGCGCTCGAGGCCGATGGCCGCCACGAAGTGTTCGTCGACCGTTCGCAGCTGACACCCGGTCAGCCCTTCGACACCACGCTGCGCCAGGGCATCGAAGACTGCGAGCTGTTCATCTTCCTGCTCAGCCCGGAAAGTGTGGCGCTCGGAAGTTATGCGCTGGCCGAACTCGACATCGCCAAGGCGCGCTGGCGCCACCCGGGCGGCCATGTGCTGCCGGTCAAGGTGGCGCCCACGCCGAAAGAAGCGATCCCGGCCTACCTGCGCGCGGTGACGATCCTGGAGCCGCTCGGGGACGTGGTCGCCGAAACCGTGGCGGCGGTCGAACACGTGAAACCGCCGTCACGCCGCATGCTGTGGCTAACGCTCATCCTGGCCGGCGCGCTGGGCACCGTGGGCACGCTGAACTGGCAGAGGCAGCGTGACGAAAAGGCCCGCGCGGCCGCCGCTGCGCAAGCCCAGGCGAGCGCCGCCGCAGCATCGCAGGCGAACGCGTTGGCGGCCGCCGTGCAGCTGTGCGAGTCGGGCAATCACGCGCTTGCCTGGCAGCGTTTCGCCGAGATCGCGAAGGCCCAGCCCGACCGGCCCGCTTTGCGCCAGGCGCATGAAGACTGCGCGATGCGCTGGCTGCGCGAGATCCGCGTGCAGGCCGAGAAGGAGAGCTTCACCAACCTCGTCGAGCGTGTGCTCCCGGTGCTGGCCGAAGGCGCCG
>JANYFX010000429.1 GCA_025359585.1 Rhizobacter sp.
ACATGCTGACGCTGCCGAGCTTCTCGACCGCTTCAGACAGGCGGCCCCACTCGTCGTCTTTGAGCCGCCCGGTGCGCAGGTTGCTTTGGTCGATGCGGCCGAGCGAGCCGACCAGGCGCAGCGCGAGCTGCGCAGCGCCCATTTCCATCGAGAAAATCACCACCGGCAGGCCTTCGCTGACGGCCACATGCTCGGCGATGTTGAGCGCGAACGCGGTCTTGCCCATCGACGGGCGTGCCGCCAGCACGATCAGGTCGCCGGGCTGGAAACCCGAGGTCATGCGGTCGAGGTCGAAGTAACCGGTGCGAACGCCGGTCACGTCTTCGGCGCCGTTTTCGTGCAGCTCGGTCACGCGATCGAGCAACTGCACGACGAGCGTGTCCATGCTCAGGAAACCCTGCTGCGACTTGGAGCCTTCTTCGCCGATGCGGAAGATCTTGCCTTCGGCTTCGTCGAGGATTTCGGAGACCGGGCGGCCTTGCGGGTTGAAGGCGCTGGTCGCGATCTCGTCGCTCGCGGCGACGAGCTTTCGCAGCACCGCGCGCTCGCGCACGATTTCGGCGTAGCGCCGCATGTTGGCCGCGCTCGGCACGCTCTGCGCCAGCGCGTTCAGGTAGACGAGGCCGCCGCAGTCGTCGGCCTTGCCGAGGCCTTGCAACTGCTCGAACACGGTGATCACGTCGGCCGGTTTGGTGGCACTGATCAGGCCACCGATCGCGGCGTAGATCAGGCGGTGCTCGAAGCGGTAGAAGTCGCTGTCGACGAGCAGGTCGCCGGCACGGTCCCAGGCGCTGTTGTCGAGCAGCAGGCCACCCAACACGCTCTGTTCGGCCTCGACCGAGTGCGGCGGAATGCGCAGCTTCGAGACCTCGTCGTCGGCGCGCGCGCTGGGGATGAATTGAACGGAAGAGAAAGCAGCAGACATCGCGGAATCATAGGCCGCGTTGCGCGGCACGCCTGTGCGTAACCCTGTGGAAATTCAGGGGACTGTCGGTGGAAATCAAAAGCACAAAAAAAGAAGGGGTCGGCATGGCCGACCCCACTCTCGTTTTCAGCCGGAGGCTTTAATCCGTTTCGCCCATCACGACAACCTTGACTTCCACGACCACGTCGGTGTGCGGAGAAACGCTCACCGTGTGCTCGCCCACGACCTTCAGCGGGCCGTTCGGCAGGCGCACTTGCGACTTCAGGATCTTGAAGTCGATGCGGGTCAGCGCGTCGGCGATGTCGGCGTTCGTGACCGAGCCGAACAGGCGCCCGTCGACACCCGCTTTTTGCGTGATGTGCACCGTGCGGCCGCTCATCTTCTCGCCCAGGGCGTTGGCGGCAGCCAGCTTCTCGGCAGCGGCCTTCTCGAGCTCGGCGCGCTTGGCTTCGAATTCCTTGATCGCCGACTCGGTGGCGCGGCGGGCCGCGCGCTGCGGGATCAGGAAGTTGCGTGCGTAGCCGTCTTTCACCTTGACGACGTCACCGAGGTTGCCGAGGTTGGCGACTTTTTCCAGCAGGATGATTTGCATGTGTGTGCTCCTCAGACCTTGTGCTGGTCGCTGTACGGCAGCATGGCCAGGAAACGGGCGCGCTTGATGCACGTCGTCAGCTGGCGCTGAAAGAACGCGCGCGTGCCGGTCAGGCGGGCGGGCGTGATCTTGCCGTTTTCACCGATGAAGTCACGCAGGGTGTCGACATCCTTGTAGTCGATCTGCTTGACGCCGGTGACCGTGAAGCGGCAAAAGCGCTTGCGACGGAACAGCAGGGATTGGGTATTGCGTTTGGGTTTGCGGTCCTTCGAGAACCGACCTTTACCACGTGGCGGGGGCATATTGACACCTCTTTGCTAATCAAGTCCGGATGCGGACGTATTTCGAACAGTGAGCCCGATTGAATCAATCGAGCTCGGTCACATGGAACACCACTCCGCGGCCGTTGCGTTGCGAACCCAGAAAACCGGCGAAGCCATGTGTGCTTCCCATTTCCAGGCCCGCCACCTGCTGCGTCACCGCCCCGATCGCCCTGGCCTTGATTTCGAAAAAGACCTGCCTGGGTTGGCCGTCTTGCGTGACCTGCGATTCGTGCTTCAAGCTCAAATCGAGGGCGGGCAAACCGGCCGGGGTGTAACGCAACGCGCCTCGCTCCAGCAGTTGTGCAGTCAGAACCAGTCGGTTCATTCAGCGCGGCTGCGAAGCCAGGCCAGCGACTGAGGCGTCTTGCGAACGCGTCAGGCCGCGGTTTCCTGGTGTTGTTGCGGCGGGGGCGACGGCGCCTTGCGCGAATCTTCGCGCTCGACCATCTTCATCATGACCGACGGCGCGGTTTCGGCTTCGTCTTTCAGCACCGTCAGGTGGCGAATAACGGCGTCGTTGAAACGGAAACCCGTTTCCAGCTCGGCCAGCACGTCCTTGCCGCACTCGATGTTGATGCACAGGTAGTGCGTCTTGGCGAGCTTCTGGATCATGTAGGCCATCTGGCGACGGCCCCAGTCTTCCACGCGGTGCACCTTGCCGCCGCCGGCGGTGACGACACCCTTGTAGCGTTCCAGCATGGCCGGAACCTGTTCGCTTTGATCCGGGTGGATCAGCAGCACGATTTCATAGTGACGCATTGAGACTCCTTGTGGTTTCCATCGCCGCAGATGCAGCCGCGGGATGCGGCGGCGAGCAGGTCAGGGTTGGAAGCCACCCCGAAGCGTCAGACCCGGGTGTGGCAAGGCAAGCCGAAGATTATAGCCCGACGAAGCCGAACCACCACGTCGGCTCAGGCGTGCGGCCCTTCGGCGCCCTTCGGGTAACGCAGGCGCCTCACGAACTCGCGCTGCTCGCCCGACGGGGCGGGCGTCAACAGGCTCACGAGCGCGCAAGCCAGGAACCCCGCCGGCACACCGAACACCCCGGCCGAGACCGGCAGGATCCCGAACCAGAGCTCGGGCGGCGCCGACACGCCGAAGAGGCCGCGCAACCAGACCTCGTTGCGCACCAGGTAGTAAAGCGTGATGGCCAGGCCGGTCAGCATGCCGGCCACTGCACCCCAACGGTTGGCACGGCTCCAGAAGATGCCCAGCGCCAGCGCGGGAAAGAAGGCCGAGGCCGCGATCGAAAACGCGGCCGTCACGAGGAAGAGGATGTCGGCCGGCCTCTGCGTCGCCAGCGCGGCTGCGGCTAGCGCGGCCACCAACAGCAGCACTTTCGAGACCGTGACACGGCGTGTGCCCGAGGCATTGCGCCCGATCATCTTGAAGTACAGGTCGTGCGACAAGGCGTTGGAGATCGTCAGCAGCAAGCCGTCGGCCGTCGACAAGGCCGCCGCCAGCCCGCCCGCGGCCACCATGCCCGAGACCACGTAGGGCAAGCCGGCGATCTCGGGGGTGGCCAGCACCACCAGGTCGCTGCCGAGCCGAATCTCGCTGAGCTGCAGGATGCCGTCCTTGTTGATGTCGGTGACCGACACCAGCGAGCCGTCGAGCTTGGCCCAGTTCGCGATCCACGATGGCAAGCGGTCGAAAGGCAACCCGACCAGGCCGTTGAAGACCTCGAACTTGACCAGCACCGCCAGCGCCGGCGCGGTGACGTAGAGCACACCAATGAACAACAAGGACCACGCCACCGATTCACGTGCCTCCCTGACCGAGGGCGTGGTGTAGCTGCGCATCAGGATGTGCGGCAAGGCTGCGGTGCCCACCATCAGGCAGAACACGAGCGCGATGAAATTGCGCCGCGACTCCGTGAAGGCCTTGCGCTGCGCATCGGTGCCGTCGGGGTCGCCCGCGAATTGCTGCGCGTGCGGTGGCATGCCGCCCAGCGGCTGAGCGCTGAGCGTGTCGCTGGCCTGCGCGCGGCGCCACGCCTCGCGGGCCAGCAACTCGTTCTTGGGCAGCGCCGCCAGTGCCTTTTCGGCGAGTTGGACTTCCCGCAGAGGGGCGTTCTCCAGCTTGAGAGCCTGAACCCGCTGACGTGCCGCGAGGCGGTCTGCCACCAGCGCGTCGGGCACGTTCGTCAGTTTGGCGGCGTAGCCGTCGGCGCGCGCCTTGAACAGCGCCCTCACCTCCAGTTCTTTCGGATCGTGCAGCAGCTGTTGTTCGCGTTCACTCACCTTCGCCAGTTGCTGGCCCAGCACCAGTTGCGGCACGGGCACACCCGTTTGTTTGACCGACAGCCACACCACCGGCACCAGATAGGCGATGACCAGGATGATGTATTGCGCTACCTGGGTCCAGGTGACGGCACGCATGCCCCCGAGGAAGGAACACACGAGCACGCCGCCGAGACCGAGAAAGATGCCGATGACGAAGTCGACGCCGGTCAACATCGTCGTGATCAGGCCCACGCCGTAGATCTGCGCCACCAAGTAGACGAAAGAACACAGGATCGCTGCCACCACGCCGATGAACCGAGGCACGTTGCCGCCGAAGCGTTCACCCAGAAAATCGGGGATCGTGAACTGGCCGAATTTGCGCAGATAAGGCGCCAACAGCAACGCCACCAGCACGAAGCCGCCGGTCCAGCCCATCACGTAGGCCAGCCCACCGTAGCCCTGAAGGTACAGCGTGCCGGCCAACCCGATGAACGACGCGGCCGACATCCAATCGGCGGCCGTCGCCATGCCGTTGTAGATCGCCGGCACACGCCGGCCGGCAACGTAATACTCGGTGGCATCGGTCGTGCGGCTGACGATGCCGATGCCGGCATACAGCCCGACCGTGGCGAGCAGGAACACCACACCGATCCAGCGCCGCGGCAAGCCCATCTGTTCCAGCACCGCGATCGCCGCCACGAACACGACGAAGCCCAGGGTCGCACGGAGGTAGATGCGGTTCAGGCGATGCCGGAAGGCCGCGCTTTCTTCGGACGCGCGCGTCATCTCATTCGGCGACTGGCCGCATCGAGCAAACTGAGCCTGCCCTCGACGGGCAGGAGCGAAGCGCTGCGGACGGTCGTCACGTCAGTCGCTCTCGGCCAGGTCGAATGCCGCGTCGAGCCGCGCCATGAGCCGCGCGTAGCACCAAACCAGCAACAGGTAGACGAGCACCGCGCCCTGCGCAGCCATCCAGAAGCTGAACGGCCAGCCCACCAGTGCCGCGCCCAGTTCACGTGCAAAGAAGGTCACCCCGAATGTGACGACGAACCACGCCGCCAGCAGCAGCCCGGTGATTCGCAGGCTGCTGCGCCAATGGCGCGTTTCAGGGGTCGCGGGCTGAAGCATGGGCTATTGTGCTGTGGCTCGCGGTGCGCGCCACATCTCGGGTGCGGCCCCGACGGAATCCGCAGGCGGGCCGTGTCGCGAACCCATGACATTGCCCCGCTCCCGCCGGCCGCAGCGTGAAAACCTCCCGTCGATCGCCGAAGGGCGGCCCACGCCCGGCATTACACTCGGGCGGTTTTCGTGCAACCAGCGGCACCGGTCGACATCCTCAAAGCATGTCGACATACACCGCAGACGATCGCCAACGAAACCCGCGCTGATGAACACCCCGAACGGCCCCGAGTCAGAATGGAAGCCCACGCAGGCGGCGCCTGCGCGGGCGAAGTCCGCGCCCGAGGCCTGGCAGGCCACACGCGCGCAGACATCGCTCGCCACGCAGTTCCTCACCGACGAAGACGACTACCTCGCACCGGAAAAGCTCGACATCGGTCGCCAGACCGGGACCAACGAGCGTGAGTTGTTCGTCTCCTGCGCTCCGGCCGAAGCGCTGCAGCAGCAGTTCGAGCACCTGCACCCCGAATTCATCGCCATTCACGACATCGCCACCGCGTCGTCGCGCAAGCTGCTGGTCGGGATCGCCGCGGCCAGCGGGCGCGCGATGCAAAAACTCACGATCCGGCGCCAGGGTTACGGCACGTCGCTCGCATCGATCGAATTCATCGAACTGCCGACCGCTGACGGCTCGCTGCTGCGGGTCTACTCGACCGAAGTCGATGCCGACACCACGGCGCGTCACGGCATCGCGCGCATGCTGCTGGGCTTCAGCAGGCTCGGCGTCGTGATGGTGGGTGACCTGCCGGGGCATGCGATCGCATCGGCACTGAAGCCGCTGCAGGAAGCCATGCTCGCCGGCCCCTGGCCGAACCGACAGATGCTGTTGTTGCCACTGGCTTCGGCGAGCACGCTCGTCTCGCAAGGCATGGCCTTGTCGCGCGAAACCGGCGTGAGCGTGCGCACCACGCCGCAGGTGGCACGGCCGGCCGATGCCTGGGGATTCATCAACGGCACCTGGAACCGCCTGCGCGAACAGTCTCAGCCCGACGGGCGTGCGATTCCTGCGCTGGTCAGCACGGCCACCGCTCCGGCAGCCGCAGCACCCAGCGCGGCCGCTGCAGCACCGCCGCGACCCGCGGCACCGACGCTCGCGATGCGTCCGATGCCGGCCGTACCCGCCGCCGGTGCCCGAGCGCCTGCAGAACCCGAGAGCGTGCTCGAGCGTTATGTGCACCAGCTCATCGAGCTCAGTGGCATGGTGAGTTGTTGCGTTTTCGACGTGGCGACCGGTCGTGAAGTGACCCACGCTGGCGCAAGCCCGGGCGCAGCCGATCTGGCAATACACGGCACCGAATTGCTCACGGCCATCGGCGCCACCAGCCGCAAACTCGGCCTCGGCCACACGCTGCCCGAAGCCGCCATCACACTCGGCTCACATCACCTGCTGATCCGCGCCGTGCCACGCCACCCCGGCCTGGCGCTGCACGCCGTGCTCGACAAGACGCAGGCCAACCTCACTTTGGCACGCCTGCAGGTGCTGCGCCTCGACTCGGTGTTCGAAGACGGCGCCGCCTGAAGCGTCAGGCGGCGGCGGGGTGCGGTCAGTGCACCACGCGCTCGAAGACGAACTGACCGCCCTCGAAGTCGACCGGGATCACGTCCTTCGGGCCGAAGCGACCTTCGAGAATCAGCTTCGAGACCGGGTTCTCGATCTGCCGCTGGATCGCGCGCTTCAGCGGTCGTGCGCCGAACACCGGATCGAACCCGGCCTTCGCCAGTTCGGCCAGCGCGCGTGCCGACACGTCGAGCTTCATGTCCATCTTCTCCAGACGCAGCTCCAGCACCTTGAGCTGGATCTTCGCGATCGCCTGGATATTCTTCGCGTCGAGCGCGTGGAACACCACGGCCTCGTCGATGCGGTTCAGGAACTCCGGGCGGAAGTGCTGCTTGACCTCGACCCACACCGCGTCGTGGATCGCTTCGTTGCTCTGCCCGGCCATCTGCATGATCTGGTGTGAGCCGAGGTTGCTCGTCATCACGATCACGGTGTTCTTGAAATCGACGGTGCGGCCCTGCCCGTCGGTGAGCCGGCCGTCGTCGAGCACCTGCAGCAGCACGTTGAACACGTCCGGGTGGGCCTTCTCCACCTCGTCGAGCAGCAGCACGCTGTAGGGCTTGCGGCGCACGGCCTCGGTCAGGTAACCGCCTTCGTCGTAACCCACATAACCAGGCGGCGCGCCGATCAGGCGGCTGACCGAGTGCTTCTCCATGTACTCGCTCATGTCGAGCCGGATCAGGTGGTCTTCGCTGTCGAACAGGAAGCCCGCGAGCGCCTTGCAGAGCTCGGTCTTGCCGACGCCGGTGGGGCCGAGGAACAGGAACGAGCCGGTCGGGCGGTTCGGGTCCGACAGGCCCGAGCGTGAACGGCGGATCGCATCGGCCACGGCCGTGATCGCTTCGTCCTGCCCGACCACACGCTCGTGCAGCTTGCCTTCCATCTGCAGCAGCTTCTCGCGGTCGCCCTGCATTAGCTTGGAGACCGGGATGCCGGTGGCGCGCGCCACGACCTCGGCGATCTCTTCGGCGCCCACGGTCGTGCGCAGCAATTGCGGCTTGCCCTTGCCCTTGCTCTTCTTCGCTTCCTTGGCCTGCGCGTCCTTCAGCTTCTTTTCCAGATCGGGCAGCTGGCCGTATTGCAGCTCGGCCACCTTGTTGAAGTCGCCCTTGCGCTTCCACTCCTCGATCTGGAAACGCGCGCGGTCGATCTCTTCCATCAGGTGGGCCGAGCCTTGCGCGGCGGCCTTCTCGGCCTTCCAGATCTCTTCCAGATCGGCGGCCTCGCGCTGCACACGCGTGATCTCTTCTTCGATCAATACCAGCCGGCGCTGCGAGGCTTCGTCTTTCTCGCGCGTGACCGCGGCACGCTCGATCTGCAGCTGGATCAAACGCCGGTCGAGCTTGTCCATCGCCTCGGGTTTGGAGTCGATTTCGATGCGCACCTTGGCAGCCGCTTCGTCGATCAGGTCGATCGCCTTGTCGGGCAGGAAGCGGTCGGTGATGTAGCGGTGGCTCAGCTCGGCCGCGGCCACGATCGCCGGGTCGGTGATCTCGACACCGTGGTGCACTTCGTACTTCTGCTGCAGGCCGCGCAGGATCGCGATCGTCGCTTCCACGGTCGGCTCGCCGACCAGGATCTTCTGGAAACGCCGCTCCAGCGCCGCGTCCTTCTCGACGTACTTGCGGTACTCGTTCAAGGTGGTCGCGCCGATGCAATGCAACTCGCCGCGTGCCAGCGCCGGCTTGAGCATGTTGCCGGCGTCGATCGCGCCTTCGGCCTTGCCGGCACCGACCATGGTGTGGATCTCGTCGATGAAGACGATGGTCTGGCCTTCGTCTTGCGCCACTTCCTTCAGCACCGACTTGAGCCGCTCTTCGAACTCGCCGCGGAACTTGGCGCCGGCGAGCAACAGCGCCATGTCGAGCACGAGCACCCGTTTGTTCTTCAGCGAATCGGGCACCTCGCCAGCGACGATGCGCTGCGCGAGGCCTTCGACGATCGCGGTCTTGCCGACGCCGGGCTCGCCGATCAATACCGGGTTGTTCTTGGTGCGGCGCTGAAGCACCTGGATCGCGCGGCGGATCTCGTCGTCGCGGCCGATCACCGGGTCGAGCTTGCCCTGGCGCGCGCGTTCGGTCAGGTCGAGCGTGTACTTCTTCAGTGCTTCGCGCTGACCCTCGGCGTCGGCGTTGTCGACGGTCGCACCACCGCGCACAGCATCGATTGCGGTTTCGAGTGCCTTGCGCGTGAGGCCGTGGCCACGAACCATGCCGCCCATGTCGGTCTTGGCGTCGCTGAGCGCCAGCAGGAACATCTCGCTCGCGATGAACTGGTCGCCGCGTTTGCCGGCTTCCTTTTCGGTCGCCTGCAACAGCGCAGTCAGGTCACGGCCGGACTGCACGACCTGGCCACTGCCCTGCACCTGCGGGAAGCCATTGATCAGCGTGTCGGCCGCCGTCTTCAGCCCGGCGCTGTTGGCGCCAGCGCGGTCGAGCAAGGCCTTGGGGCCGTCGGCCTGGGCGAGCATGGCGGCCAGCAAATGTGCTGGCTCGATGTACGGGTTGTCGCGCGTGACGGCCAGACTCTGGGCGTCGGCCAGCGCTTCCTGGAACTTGGTGGTGAGTTTGTCGATTCGCATGGGGAAAAACCTCCGATTGCGAAGGACTTGAGGCAATCCGCCCGATTTTCAAGGCAACGATGCGGCTGCCATTTGACTCAGCGCAAGGCGCCTCGAAGCAACCAGAACCCGAGCGCGGCAGACGCCAGCGAGCCGCACAGGTGCGCAGCCGAGTGCCCCAGCGCGAGCGCAAATTGCCCGCGCTGCAGCAGGATCAGCGACTCACCGGAGAACGAAGAAAACGTCGTCAGGCCGCCGAGAAAACCGGTCACCAGCAGCAGGCGCAGCAACTCGTCGGGCGAACGCTCGAACCAGGCCAGCGCCACGCCGATCAGCAGACCGCCCGCGCAATTGACGAGCAAGGTGCCGAGTGGAAAGCCGGCCCACTGCCCGTTCAGCCACAGGCCGGCGAGCCAGCGCGCGAGCGCTCCGAAGGCCGCACCGACAGCGACGGCCAGCACATGGGCCCAGGGCAATGCGCTGATCACGCGGCTCAGGCCTTCGGCGCCGGCGGCAACGCCGCGTTGCCGGCCCGCAGGCCCCAGCGCGCAACGGCCGCGTCGTCGCTGCTGCGGGCGTCGACCCAGCGTGCGCCTTCGGGAGTCTGTTCTTTCTTCCAGAACGGCGCCTGCGTCTTCAGGTAGTCCATCAGGAACTCGCAGGCGAGGAAGGCCTGGCCGCGGTGCGCCGACGTGACGGCGACCATCATGATCTGGTCGAGGGGCTGCAACAGGCCGACACGGTGGATCACGCGCGCGCCGCGGATGTCGAAACGGGAATGCGCTTCGTCGATCATGGTCTCGATCGCACTTTCGGTCATGCCCGGGTAGTGTTCAAGCTCCATCGCGCTGACGCCGAGGCCGTCGTTGCGGTCGCGGACCGTGCCGATGAAGCTGGCGACCGCGCCGATGCCGGCATCCTGCGCTCGCAGCGCGGTCACCTCGGCGCCGAGGTCGAAGTCCTCGGCTTGCACGGTGACACGCGGCACGCTCATCTCAGCCACCTGTCACCGGTGGGAAAAAAGCCACTTCGGCGTCTGCGGGCACCAGCACTTCATCGCCGCACATCTGGTGGTTCAGCGCGCTGCGCAGGGCCCGGTTGCGGGCCAGCGCGGAGGCATAGACGCCGCCGCGCGCGATCAACGCATCGCGCACGCTGCCGACCGTCGCATTGGCCGGCACGTCGATGGTCTCTGTCGACCCCAAGGCCTCGCGGATCGAGGCGAAATAACGCACGGTGAGTTTCATCAGGACAATTCGTTGAAGGCGAGAAAGCGTACCGCATCGCCGCGCTGGATGGCCTGCCCGCTCGGGTTGTCGACTAGGCCGTCGCCCCAGACCGCCGAGGTCAGTACGCCCGAACTCTGGTTCGGGAACAGGTCGAGCCCGCCCGCTTCGTTGCGGCGCGCGCGCAGGAACTCGCGGCGTTTGTCGGGGCGCGGCCAGTCGAAATCGGCGCGCAGATTCGCGGCCCGCGCTTGAAGCTCGCTCGCGCCCTGCAGGCGCAGCAGCACCGGCCGCACCATCAGCAAAAAGGTGACGAAGCTCGACACCGGGTTGCCCGGCAAACCGACGATGTAGGCCGCCGACCCGTCGGGGCGGTTCACCTCGCCGAAGGCCAGCGGCTTGCCCGGTTTGATCGCGATCTGCCACAGCTCGATGCGACCTTCGGCTTGCACCGCCGGCCGCAGGTGATCTTCTTCACCGACCGAGACGCCGCCCGAGGTGACGATCAGGTCGTTGCCCAGCGCGGCGCGGCGCAGCGCTTCGCGCGTGGCGGCCAGGTTGTCGGGCACGATGCCGAGGTCGCTGCAATCGCAGCCCATGGCCTGGATCAAGGCGCGCAAGGTGAAGCGGTTCGAGTTGTAGATCGCACCGGGTTTGAGCGGCTCGCCGGGCATCACGAGTTCGTCACCGGTGGAGAACAGCGCCACGCGCGGGCGGCGCATCACTTGCAGCGTGGCCGCACCGACCGACGCAGCGAGGCCAAGCGCCTGGGGTGTGAGGCGCGTGCCTGCGGTCAATACGACCTGGCCTTGCTGCACGTCTTCACCGCGCCGCCGGATCCATTGGCCCGACGCCGGCACCACATCGACCCGCACGCCCTCACCCAAGGCTTCGCACTGCTCCTGCATCACCACTGCGTCGGCACCGGCCGGCACTTGCGCGCCAGTGAAGATGCGCGCCGCTGTCCCCGGCTGCAACGCTGAGCCGACCACACCGGCCGGGATGCGCTGGCCGACCGGCAGCACCGTGCCTGCCGCCGGCACATCGGCGCAGCGCATCGCGTAACCGTCCATCGAGGTGTTGTCGGCGGGCGGCACGTCGAGCCCGGAACGCACGTCTTCGCTCAGCACGCGGCCGAGCGCGTCGAAGGTGGACAGCGCCTGGAGTTCAGTCGCCGGCAGCGGCCGGACGGCGCCGAGCAATCGGCTCAGGGCTTCGTCCAGCGTCAACATCGGTGGCCGGCTCGGTGAAGGGGGAGATGTACTCATAACGTCCAGAGTTGGCCAACAGAAACTCGGCGACCGCATCGGCGCTGTTGAGGTCGAGCACGGGCAAGCCGGTGGCTTGCGGCAGCAGCGCCGGCGTGTCGGTGCAGACCGCCACGACGAAGGGATCGTCAGGGTACTGCGCGGGCTGGCCGGTGGAGGCGCGCCAGATCTCGATCTTCGGCAACGACGCGTGCTTGAAACCTTCAACCAGCACCCAGTCGCAGTCGTACAACTCGTTGATGAGTTGGTCTACGGTGGGTGCGGCATGGACTTCGAACTCGCGGATCTTCGCGAGGCGTCGATCCGAGGCGATCACGACTTCGAAAGCGCCGGCCTCGCGGTGCCGCCAGGAGTCCTTGCCTTCGTGGTCGATGTCGAACGTGTGGTGAGCGTGTTTGACGACCGACACACGCTGCCCCGCCAGCTTCAGCCTGACGATGAGCTTTTCGACCAGCGTGGTCTTGCCCGAACCCGAATACCCACTGAACCCGACGACCTTCATTCAGGCATTCTCGACAATGAAGCGCTTCACCGCCTGCACGTCGGCCGCCATCTCCACAAAACGTTTGGGGAGTTGTTCGATGCCCCGCATGGCGGCCGGGCGATCGGGCTCGCGGCCGATTGCTTCGACGATGGTCTCGGCGAACTTGGCGGGCAGCGCCGTTTCGAGCACGATCGTCGGCGTGCCCGGCACGAGGTGTTCGCGCCCGACTTTCAAACCATCGGCGGTGTGCGTGTCAATCACGGTGCCGAAGTGTGCATGCGTGTCGCGGATCGTCGCCAAGCGGTCTGCGTGCGTGCTGCTGCCGGAGACAAAACCGTAGTCACCGCTGCGGGCGAATTCCGCGGCCGTCAGCGTGAAAGCGCCGCTCCGGTCGAGCTCCTGCTTGAACAGCGCGTGCGTGCGTTGCGCGTCGCGGCCGAGCAGGTCGAACACAAAACGTTCGAAGTTCGACGCCTTGGAAATGTCCATCGACGGGCTCGAGGTCTCGTGCGTTTCGGCGCTGCTGCGCACGCGGTAGGTGCCGGTGCGGAAGAACTCGTCGAGCACGTTGTTCTCGTTGGTGGCGAGCACGAGGCGTTTGATCGGCAGGCCCATCATGCGTGCCACATGGCCGGCGCAGATGTTGCCGAAGTTGCCCGAGGGCACGGCGAACGTCACCTGCTCGTCGTTGGTCTTCGTGGCCTGGAAGTAGCCGGCGAAGTAGTAGACGACCTGCGCCAGCAAACGCGCCCAGTTGATCGAGTTCACGGTGCCGATGCGGTGGGCGCGCTTGAATTCCAGGTCGTTGGAAACCGCCTTGACGATGTCCTGGCAGTCGTCGAAGACACCAACGACTGCGATGTTGTGGATGTTCTTGTCTTGCAGGCTGAACATCTGCGCCTGCTGGAACGGGCTCATGCGGCCCTTGGGTGAGAGCATGAAGACGTTGACGCCGGCCTTGCCACGCATCGCGTATTCCGCGGCGCTGCCAGTGTCGCCCGAGGTTGCGCCGAGGATGTTGAGCGACTGGCCACGCCGCGCGAGTTCGTACTCGAACAGGTTGCCGAGCAACTGCATCGCCATGTCCTTGAAGGCCAGCGTCGGGCCGTTCGACAGGGCTTCGAGGTAGACGCCGGGCTCCAGCGGGCGCAGCGGCACGATCAGGTCGGTGCCGAAGGCTTCTTTCGTGTAGGTCTTCGTGACCAACGCGCGCAGGTCGGCGGCCGGAATGTCGTCGATGAAGAGCGACAGGATTTCGAACGCCAGCTCGTGGTACTTCAGCCCACGCCAGCGCGCGAGCGTGGCGGCGGCTATCTTCGGGTAATGCGTCGGCAGGTAAAGCCCGCCGTCGGGCGCCAGCCCTTCGAGCAGGATCTCGCAGAAGGCGCGTTCGGTCTTGTCGCCGCGCGTGCTGATGTACTTCAACTCAGTTCTTCCTTGCGGATGCGCACGATAGTCGCGAGCACGGTCGGCAGCGCCTGCATCTGCGCGATGGCTTCGTTCATGCGGCCTTCGACCGTGTCGTGCGTCAGGATGATCACGTCGGTCTGGGCTTCGCCCTCGGCCGACTCGCGCTGCAGCAGCGCGTCGATCGAGATGTCACGCTCGGCCAGAATGCCGGTGATGCGTGCGAGCACCCCCGCCTGATCAGCGACCTGCAAGCGCAGGTAATACGCGGTCACGACTTCGTCGATCGGCAGTATGCGCGTGTCGTGCAGCTCGCCGGGCTGGAAGGCCAGGTGCGGCACACGGTGGCCGGGGTCGGCTGTGTGCAAGCGGGTGATGTCGACCAGGTCGGCGATCACGGCCGAGGCGGTCGGCTCGGAGCCCGCGCCCTTGCCGTAGTAGAGCGTCGTGCCGACGGCATCGCCCTGCACCACCACCGCGTTCATCGCGCCTTCCACGTTCGCGATCAAGCGCTTGGCCGGCACCAGTGTCGGGTGCACGCGCAGCTCGATGCCGTCAGTGCGGCGCTTCGTGATGCCCAGCAGCTTGATGCGGTAGCCGAGCTGCTCGGCATAGCGGATGTCGGCCGCGTTGAGTTTGGTGATGCCCTCGACGTGGGCCTTGTCGAACTGCACCGGCGTGCCGAAGGCGATGGCGCTCATGATGGTCGCCTTGTGGGCCGCGTCCACGCCTTCGATGTCGAAGGTCGGGTCGGCCTCGGCATAACCGAGGCGCTGCGCTTCTTTCAGCACCACGTCGAAGTCCAGCCCCTTGGCGCGCATCTCCGAGAGGATGAAGTTGGTGGTGCCGTTGATGATCCCGGCGATCCACTCGATGCGGTTCGCGGTCAGGCCTTCGCGCAGCGCCTTGATGATCGGAATGCCGCCGGCCACCGCCGCTTCGAAGGCCACGACCACGCCCTTCTCGCGCGCCGCCGCGAAGATCTCGGTGCCGTGCACCGCGAGCAGCG
>JANYFX010000469.1 GCA_025359585.1 Rhizobacter sp.
TGCCCAACTTCCAGAACCCGAGCGGGCGCTGCATGAGCGAAGCGCGGCGCGCGAAGCTCAGTGCCGCGGCGCGTGAACTGGCGCTGCCGATCGTCGAAGACAACCCGTATGGCGACCTGTGGTTCGACGCTGCGCCGCCCGCGCCGCTCGCGTCGCGCTGGGCCGAAGGTTCGGTCTACCTCGGCTCGTTCTCCAAAGTGCTCGCACCTGGCCTGCGGCTGGGTTACGTGATCGCGCCGCACGCGCTGATGCCCAAACTGCTGCAAGCCAAGCAGGCCGCCGACCTGCACACGCCGGGCTTCAACCAGCGTGTGGTCTACGAAGTGATCCGGAACGGCTTTCTCGACCGCCATGTGCCGACCATCCGCGCCCGCTACAAGGCCCAGCGCGATGCGATGCGCGATGCGCTCGAAGCACACATGCCCAAGGGCTGCCGCTGGACGGTGCCGAGCGGTGGCATGTTCTTCTGGGTCGAGCTGCCCGAAGGTGTGGACGCGGCCGCGCTGTTGCCCAAGGCCGTGGCGCTCGGCATGGCCTACGTGCCGGGCGCGGCGTTCTTCGCCGAAGCGCCGCGGCTGAACACGCTTCGCCTGTCGTTCGTGACCGTCGCTGCACCCGAGATCGAGCGCGGCGTGAAGCTGCTGGCGCAGGCGTTGAGGGACGCATGAATTCGCGCCCGCTGCAAACGCTGACCGGCAGCTGCCACTGCCAGCGTGTGCGCTTCAGCATCGAGACCGACTTCCCCGAGCTGACCACCTGCGACTGCTCGATCTGCCGCCGCAAGAACGCGCTGATGGTGAAAGTGCACGAGTCGAAGTTCACGCTGCTCGCGGGCGCTGACGCGCTCACCGAGTACCAGTTCCACACCCGCACGGCGCGCCACTTTTTCTGCGCGAGCTGCGGCATCTACCCGTTCCATCACAAGCGCGTGACGCCCGACTTCGTCGGCGTGAACGTGTATTGCCTCGACGGTTTCGACCCCACCGGCATCCCGGTGCGCGCGACGCGCGGCGCCGAGATGGTGTGAGCCTGCCCACAACTTCTTCCGGAGTGTTCATGCCCTACAAATTCACGCAGGTCGACGTGTTCGGCAGCAGCGCGCTCGATGGCAACCCGCTGGCCGTGGTGCATGGCGCCGACGCGTTGAGCGAAGCCCAGATGCAGGCTTTCGCGCGCTGGACCAACCTGAGCGAAACCACCTTCCTGCTCGAACCCACCGAGGCCGGCGCCGACTACCGCGTGCGCATCTTCACCCCCGCCGGCGAACTGCCGTTCGCCGGCCACCCCACGCTCGGCAGCTGCCACGCCTGGCTCGAAGAAGGCGGCCTGCCGCGCAGCGCGACCGAGGTGGTGCAGCAGTGTGGCATCGGCGTGGTCCGCATCCGCCGCGACGGCTCGCGCAACGCGTTCGCCGCGCCGCCCTCGCGCAGCGAGCCGGTGCCGGGCGCTCTGCTCGATCAGGTGCTGGCGGCGCTGGGCGCGTCGCGCGATCAGCTGCGCGCTTCGCAGTGGCTCGACAACGGCCCGAAGTGGCTGGGGCTGCTGCTCGATTCCAGCGCTACCGTGTTGGCGCTGAAGCCCGACCACGCGGCCTTGAAGGGCCTCGCCAAGGTTGGTGTGGTCGGGCCGCATGCCGCGGGCGCCGAGTGCCAGTTCGAGGTGCGCGCTTTCGCCGCGCAGCTCGGTGTGAACGAAGACCCCGTGACCGGCAGCCTCAACGCGAGCCTCGCGCAGTGGCTGATCGGCAGCGGCATCGCGCCCGAGTCCTACGTGGCAGCGCAAGGCGCCTGCATGCAGCGCGCCGGGCGTGTGCACATCGCGCGCGAGGCGGGCACGGTCTGGGTCGGCGGCCGCAGCGTGAGCTGCGTTCGCGGCGAACTCAGGCTCTGAAACGGAATTACCCATGCTGCTCGAACTCGACCATCTGGTGCTTGCCGCCCGCACCCTCGACGAAGGTGTGGACTGGTGCGAAACAACGCTCGGCCTGCGCCCCCAGGCCGGCGGCCAGCACCTGTTCATGGGCACGCACAACCGCGTGTTCGGCATCGCTTCGCCTGCGTTCCCGCGCGCCTATTTCGAGATCATCGCCATCGACCCGGGCTTGCCCGAGCCCAACCGCGCGCGCTGGTTCGGGCTGGACGATCCGGTGCTGCAGCGCACGCTGAACCAAGGGCCGCAACTCGTGAGCTGGGTCGCGCGCTGTGACGACATCGCCGCCGCGCGCGCCTCGATGCTGGTGGGTGGCGTCGACTGCGGCACGGTCGAGCATGCCGAACGCGCCACGCCGCGCGGGCTGTTGCGCTGGAAGATCAGCCTGCGTGCCGATGGCCGCCGCGTGCTCGGCGGAGCGGCGCCGGCGTTGATCGAATGGGGCGACGTGCACCCGACCGACTCGATGGCGGGCAGCGGCATCGCGATGGAGTCGATGTGCCTCGGTGGTTGGCCCGATGCGCTCGCGCCGATGCTGGCGTCGAACGTCGGGCGCGATGGGGCGCGCCATGCGCCACCGATCAGCGTCGTGCTCTCCTGCCCGCGGGGTTTCGTCACGCTGCATTCCACACCGACCGAGGCCTGACCATGTACGACCGCCCATCGATGGAAAGCGCCCGCCGCATCGTGCGCGAGGCGATGCCGCCGACGCCGCAGCAACGCTGGCCGCTGCTCGACCAGCGCCTCGGCGCGCAAGCCTGGGTGAAGCACGAGAACCACACCGCCGTGGGGGCGTTCAAGCTGCGCGGCGGGCTGGTGTACTTCGATGCCTTGCGTCAACGCGAGCCCGGCTGCCGCGCCGTGATCAGCGCGACGCGAGGCAACCACGGCCAGTCGGTCGGCTTCGCGGCAAGGCGCCATGGCTTTCACGCCACCATCGTCGTGCCGCACGGCAACTCCGTGGAGAAGAACGCCGCGATGCGCGCGCTCGGCGTCGAACTGATCGAACACGGCGACGACTTTCAGGCTGCGCGCGAACACGCCGCGCATCTGGCGAACGAACACGGCCTGCACAGGGTGCCGTCGTTTCACGACGATCTGGTGCGTGGCGTGGCGACCTATTGGCTCGAATTCTTCGAGGCCGTGCAGCCCGAGGTCGTGTTCGTGCCGATCGGCCAGGGCTCGGGCATCTGCGCCTGTGCGGCCGCGCGCGCCCACACGGGTGCGGCCACGCGCATCGTCGGGGTGGTGTCGGCCCACGCCACGGCCTACCAGCAGTCGTTTCGCGAAGGCCGCCTGATCGAAGCGCCGGTGAGCACGCTGCTGGCCGACGGCATGGCTTGCCGAGTGCCCGACGCGCAGGCGCTGGCCGTGATCCGGCGCGAGGTCGACGACGTGATCGCCGTCACCGACGAGCAGGTGGCGCAGGCGATGCGCGCCCTGTTCGCCGACACCCACAACGTGGCCGAAGGCGCGGGCGCTGCGGCGCTCGCCGGGGCGCTGCTGCAGCGCGAGAAGTGGGCGGGGCGCTGCATCGGCCTGCCGCTCACCGGCGGCAATGTCGACAGCGCCGTGTTCGCGCAGGTGCTGGGCGCGGGCTGAACCCGGCCCACGCAAGCACCTTGGCGACGCTGCTTATTCCTTGCGGTAAGCGTCGTGGCAGGCCTTGCAGGACTTGCCGGTTTCGCCGACGGCGGCTTTGATCGTGTCGATGTTGCCGCCCTTGGCCACCACATTCAGCTTGGCCATTTCTTCCTGCATCTTGGTCGCGGCGGCGTTGAACTTGTCTTTCTCGGCCCAGATCTTCGGGTCGGCCTTGGTGTCACCCTTGTCGGTGCCTTCGATGAAGGCGACGTAGGGCAGCTTCGACATCATCGTGGCGATCTCGGCGTTGTCGGCGGCCATCTTCGCGTCGAACGGGATGCGCCCGTTGGCCATGGCGGCCACACGGCCGAAGTGCGTACCCATCACGAACAACGCGTTCTTGCGGTACTTGATGGCGTCTTCGGGCTTGGCGAACTGCGCTGCAGCGGGCAGGGCAGTGGCAAGACCGGCCAGCGCGGCGGCGGCCATCAGCATCGAAGGGAACAGACGTTTCATGCGGTTTCTCCTGGCGTGAGCGGGTGGTTGGAAGGCTGGGAGGGCTCGCTCGCGGGCCGACGCCGCGTGCGAACGCTGCCGAGTGTACGCAGTGACCGGCCCCGGTATTCCCGGCCGATCGAAATATCCGGGCGCCGCGCAAACGCGAGCCCGCTTGCGGTTATCTTTGCGAGTATCCGAACTTGGTGCCTTGTTCCCGCGCCTTCCGACATGAGTGCAGTGATGCCCCCCGAGCCGACCGCCGTGCGTGTCTGGGACTTGCCGACCCGCAGCTTCCACTGGCTGCTCGCCGCCTGTGTGATCGGCTCGGTGGTCAGCGCCAATATCGGCGGCAACGCGATGGTCTGGCACTTCCGCCTCGGCTACGTGGTGTTCACGCTGCTGGCGTTCCGCATTCTGTGGGGTCTGGTCGGCGGGCGCTGGTCGCGGTTTGCGAGTTTCATCTACGCGCCTGCGACCACGCTGCGCTACCTGCGCGGCCAGAGCCGCGCGGAAGAACACCACGATGTCGGGCACAACCCGCTGGGCGCGTTTTCGGTCTTCGGCTTGCTGGCTCTGCTTGCCGTGCAAGTCGGTACCGGGCTGTTCGCCGACGACGACATCTCGAACACCGGGCCGCTGATCAAGTTCGTCTCGAGCGCGACCAGTGCACTGCTCACCAAATGGCACAACAGCTTCGGCCAGTGGCTCATCATCACGCTGGTCGTGCTGCACGTGGCGGCGATCCTGTTCTATCTGCTGAAGAAAGATCAGAATCTGGTGCGCCCGATGCTCGTCGGCGACAAGGCGCTGGCGCCCGACGTGCCTGCCTCGATCGACAGCGGCGCCTCGCGTTTGCTGGCGCTGCTGCTTTTCAGCGCCTGTGCGGCCGGCGTGGCCTGGGTCGTCGGCCTCGGGGGCTGAAGCCTCTGCGCATCCTGCCGATCCCGACATGAGTGTGGCCGAGAACTCCCCCGAGATCACGCTGGTCTGCGCCGACGCGCCCGAGTGGCTCGACCCGGCGCGCGAAGTGCTGCGTGAGTACGCACGCAGCCTGAGCGTCGATCTGTGCTTCCAGAATTTCGACGCCGAACTGGCCGGCCTGCCGGGTGAATACGCCGGGCCATCGGGGCACCTGCTGCTGGCCTTTGTCGATGGCGCGCTGGCCGGCTGCGGCGGCTTTCGCGCGCTCGCCGACGTGGACTACGCCAACGCCTGCGAGATGAAGCGCCTGTATGTGCGGCCCGCGTTCCGCCGCTTCGGCCTGGGCCGTGCGCTGGCCCAGGCGTTGCTGGACGAAGCGCGCCGCGCCGGCCACTCGGTGATGCTGCTCGACACGCTCGACGACATGGAGTCGGCGCGCGAGCTGTATGCCACGCTCGGCTTCGAGGAAATTCCGCCTTACTACTTCAACCCGATTCCCGGCGCCCACTATCTGAAGGCCGAGTTGCGCTGATCGGGCCGGTGCCGGCCCGAGACCGGCGTAGGATGCAGCGAACCTGCGAGGCCCATGCCATTCGGCGCGGCCGGTGCAGGTTTGCAGAGCGCGCCGGGAGGGCCATGACTGGATCATCGAACGTAAGTCTTGAATTGCAGCCGTTTGAATTGCATGCCGGGGCCTTGCGCCTGGCGCTGCGGCCCGACCTCGGTGGCTGCATCGCCGGGTTCTGGCACCGCGACACGCCGATCCTGATGTCGGCCGAACCCTCCTCGATGACGGCCTCGCGCCCGTCGGCCAGCTTCCCGCTCGTGCCCTATTCCAACCGCCTGGGTTACCGCAAGTTCCGCTGGAAGGGACACGACTACACGACCCGGCCGAACTTCGGCGACAACCCGCATTCCCTGCACGGCGTGGGCTGGTTGCGGCCCTGGGAGATCGTCTCCAGCAGCGTGCTCGAGGTGGTGCTGCGCTACGAACACACGCCCGACGCCGACTGGCCGTTCGCTTTCGAAGCGCGCCAGTACTTCACCCTCACGCCGCAGGCCATGAGCGTGCAGATGGTCTTCACCAACACCGCCGACCTG
>JANYFX010000052.1 GCA_025359585.1 Rhizobacter sp.
GCCGCGCGGCGTGCTGCCGCCTGCGTGTAGATCTGCAGACGCCGGCCGTCGCCCGAGACTTCACCCTTGGGCCGGTTCGCGTTGCTCGCCTGAATGGCGGCGCGAACGTCTTCGGTGCTGACGCCGAACTTGTTCAAGGCGAAAGGCAGCAATTCCACCCGGACCGCCGGCAGCGAACCACCGCCGATCTCGACATCGCCCACACCCGTGACCTGCGCGAGGCGCTGGCTGACGATGTTGGAAACGGCGTCGTAGATCTGCCCCGGCGTTTTTGTCTTCGACGTGAGCGCCAGGATGATGATGGGTGCGGCCGACGGGTTGGCCTTGCGGTACGTCGGGTTGCTGCGCAGCGTGGCCGGCAGATCGACACGCGACGCGTTGATCGCCGCCTGCACCTCGCGCGCCGCGCCGTCGATGTTGCGGCTCAGGTCGAACTGCAGCGTCACGCGCGCCGAGCCGGTGCCGCTGTTCGAGGTCATTTCGTTGACGCCGGCAATCGTGCCGAGGTGGCGCTCCAGCGGCGTGGCCACGCTCGTCGCCATCGTCTCCGGGCTGCCACCGGGCAGGCTCGCGCTGACCGAGATCGTCGGGAAGTCGACCTGCGGCAGCGGCGAGACCGGCAGGACGAAGAACGCACCGATGCCGGCGAGTGCGACCCCGACGGTCAGCAGCACCGTGGCGATCGGTCGGCGGACGAACGGGCCAGAAAGATTCATGCGGCCGGCCCCGGTGTTGCGACCGCTTCACGCGCCTTGCCGCCGCGCAAGCGCTGGCCGAGATTGTCGAACGCGAGGTAGATCACCGGTGTGGTGAACAGCGTCAACAACTGGCTCACCACCAGCCCGCCGAAGATCGCGAGGCCCAGCGGCCGGCGCAGCTCGGAGCCTTCGCCCCAGCCGAGCATCAGCGGCAGCGCGGCGAAGAGCGCCGCCAGCGTCGTCATCAGGATCGGCCGGAAGCGCAGCATCGCCGCCTGATGGATCGCCTCGCGCGCCGCCATGCCCTGGTTGCGCTCGGCATCGATCGCGAAGTCGATCATCATGATCGCGTTTTTCTTGACGATGCCGATCAGCAGGATGATGCCGATGATGCCGATCACACCGAGGTCGTTGCCGGTGAGCATCAGCGCGAGCAGCGCGCCGACGCCGGCCGAAGGCAGCGTCGAAAGAATCGTCAGCGGGTGCACGTAACTTTCGTAGAGCACACCGAGCACGATGTAGACGCAGATCACCGCCGCGAGGATCAGCCAGAGCTGGTTCGTCAATGAACGCTCGTACGCCCCCGAGGCGCCGAGGAAGGTCATCGTCACGCTGCTCGGCAAGCCGATGTCTTTCGCCGCCTGGCGCACCGCATCGACCGCCGCACCGAGCGACACGCCGGGCGCGGTGTCGAAGTTCAGCGTGCTGGCCGGGTACTGCGCCACGTGCGTGATCTGCAGCGGCGCACGCTGCTCGGTGATCGTGGCGAAGGCCGACAGCGGCGTCGATTCACCCGAGCCGGTTTTCAGGTTCAGCTGGCCGAGCGACTGCGCGTTGGTCAGCAGGCCGGGCTTCGCTTCCAGGATCACGCGGTACTGGTTCGTTTCGGTGAAGATCGTCGAGACGATGCGCTGGCCGAACGCGCTGTAGAGCGCGTCGTCGACCGCGCTGGCGGTGATCGAGAGGCGTGAGGCAGTGTCACGATCGACCGCGATGTAGGCCGCCAGGCCTTCGGCGCCGGCGTCGCTGCTGACGTTGCGCACCGTGTCGTTCGCGCTCTGCAACTGCGCGACGAGCTTGCGCATCCACTCGGTCACGGTGGCGGAGTCGGAGCCTTCGAGCGACACGCGGTACTGGGTCGGCCCGGTCTCGGCGTCGATGGTCAGGTCTTGTGTGGGCTGAAGGTACAGCGTCACGCCGGGCACGCTCTTCACACGGTCGCGCAGGCGCTGCATCGTGTCTTGCTGGTTGCTGCGGTCTTGCTTCAGGTTGATCAGCATGCTGCCGGTGTGCAGCATCGTGTTGTTGGCCGCGTCCACACCGATGAAGGAGCTGAGGTTCGCGACCTCGGGGTCTTGCAGGATCGCTTTCGCCGCGTCCTGCTGCAACTGCGCCATGCGCTCGAACGACACGTCTTGCGCGGCTTCGATGCGGGCTTGCAGCTGGCCGGTGTCCTGCGTCGGGAACAGGCCTTTCGGGATCGTGATGTAGAGCAGCACCGTCAACGCCATCGTCGCCAGCGCCACGATCAGCGTCAGGGCCTGGTGCGCGAACACCCAGTGCAGCGAGCGGTCGTAGCGGGTCATCACGCCACCGAAAAAAGCCTCGGCGTGGCGCCCGAAAGCGCTGCGTTCGCGGTCTTTCGGCTCGGGCTTCAGCCAGCGCGCCGACATCATCGGCACCAGCGTGAGCGACACCACGGCCGAGATCAGGATCGTGATCGCCAGCGTGACCGCGAACTCGCGGAACAGGCGGCCGACCACGTCGCCCATGAACAGCAGCGGGATCAGCACCGCGATCAGAGACACCGTCAGCGAGATGATCGTGAAGCCGATCTGCGTGGCACCTTTCATCGCCGCGTCCATCGGCGGCTCGCCTTCTTCGATGTAACGCGAGATGTTCTCGATCATCACGATCGCGTCGTCGACGACGAAGCCGGTCGCGATCGTCAGCGCCATCAGGCTCAGGTTGTTCAGGCTGTAGCCGAGCAGGTACATCGCACCGCACGAGCCGATCAGCGAGATCGGCACCGCGATGCTCGCGATCACGGTGGCGCGCAGGCTGCCGAGAAAAGCGAAGATCACCAGCACGACCATCACGACCGCGAGCACAAGCTCGATTTCGACGTGTTCGACCGAGGCACGAATGCCTGTGGTGCGGTCGGCCAGCACCGCCACGCTGACGCTGTTCGGCAGCGCCTTCTGCAACTCGGGCAGTTGTGCCTTGATCGCGTTGACGGTCGCGATCACGTTCGCACCCGGCTGGCGTTGCACATTCAGGATGATCGCTGGTTTGTCGTTCGCCCACGCGCCCAGCTTGGTGTTCTCGGCGCTGTCGACCACGCTCGCCACATCGACCATGCGCACCGGCGCGCCGTTCTTGTACGCGACGATCAGATTCTTGTAGTCACCGGCGGTCAGCAACTGGTCGTTCGCGTTGATCGTGTAGGCGCGCTTCGGCCCGTCGAAGCTGCCCTTCGCGCTGTTCGAGTTGGCGGCCGTGATGGCAGAGCGCAAGGTGTCGAGGCCGATGCCATACGACGACAGGGACTGCGTGTCGGCCTGAATGCGCACGGCAGGACGCTGCCCGCCGCTGAGCGACACGAGGCCCACGCCCGCGACCTGGCTGATCTTCTGCGCGAGCCGCGTGTTGACGAGGTTCTGCACTTCGGTGAGCGGCAGCGTCTCCGACGTGATCGCCAGCGTGAGCACCGGCGCGTCGGCCGGGTTCACCTTGGCGTAGACCGGCGGCGCGGGCAGGTCGGCCGGCAGCAGCGAACCGCCGGCGTTGATGGCGGCCTGCACTTCCTGCTCGGCCACGTCGAGCGTCTGGCCGAGCGTGAATTGCAGGGTGATGATCGAGACACCGGCCGCGCTGGTCGAGCTCATGCGGTCGAGCCCCGCCATCTGGCCGAACTGGCGCTCCAGCGGCGCGGTGACGGTGTGGCTCATCACCTCGGGGCTGGCGCCGGGGTAGAGCGTCTGCACCTGGATCGTCGGGTAGTCGACCTGCGGCAAGGCCGACAGCGGCAGGAACCTGAAGCCGACAAAACCGGCGAGCACGATCGCCACCATCAGCAGCGAAGTCGCCACCGGGCGCAGGATGAAAGGGCGTGACGGGCTCATCGCGAAGGCTCGGGCACGGCGCTGCTCAACGTGCCGCGCTGGCCGCTGGCGCGGCTTCGCCCGCCGCGTCGGACGCGCGCCGGCGGTGGCCGCCAAAACCCGCGCCACTCGCAGCACTCGCACCGAAGCCTGCGGCGCCGGCGCCCGTTCCCGCCCCGCTCGCCGCACTCGCACCCAGGCCGCGCTCACCGCGCCGGCCGCGCGCGCCCGAGGCGCCACCCGAGGCAGCACCGGCCGGCCGATCGGCGGCCGTCTGCACCCGCGCGCCGTCTTTCAAACGGTCGCCACCCTCGGTCACGACCGGCTCGCCCGCCGCCAGCCCGCTGGCGATCGCCACGAACTCCACGCTCGCCTCGCCGCGCGTCACGTTGCGCAACTCGACCGTGCGGTCTTCTTTCAGCACGTAGACGAAGTCGCCGCTGGGACCGTGCCGCAGCGCCGTCACCGGCACCACGACCGCGCTCGTGATCGTGCGCAGCAACAGCCGCACGTTGACGAACTGGTTCGGGAACAAACTGCCGTCGGCATTCGCGAAACGTGCCTTGGCCTTGACCGTGCCGGTGGTCGTGTCCACCAGGTTGTCGAGCGTCGAGAACATGCCGGCGTCGAGCTTGCGCGTGCGGGTGCGGTCGAAGGCGGTCACCGGCAGCTGCGCGCCATCGGCCAGGCGCTGCTGCACTTCGGGCACCCGGTCTTGCGGGATCGAAAAGGCCACGTCGATCGGCGCGACCTGCGTGATCACGGCCACGCCGTTCGCGTCACCGGCCGCGATGTAGTTGCCGGCATCGAGCGGCCGCAGGCCGACCCGCCCGGCCACCGGCGCCACGATGCGCGCGTAACCCAGGCTCAGCTTCGCCGTGCCTTCGTTGGCGCGGTCGATCGTCACCGTGCCTTCGAGCTGCTTGACGAGCGCGGCCTGCGTGTCCACGTCTTGCCGCGCGATCGAGTCCTGCTGCAACAGCGTTTGATAACGTGCCAGCGTGACCCGCGCCGCTTCGAGCTGCGCTTCGTCGCGCACCCGTGCGCCCTGCGCTTGCGCGAGCGCCATCTGGAACGATTGGGGGTCGATGGTCGCGAGCAGTTCGCCCTTCTTCACCATCTGGCCTTCCTTGAACAGCACCTGCGTCAACAGGCCCGAGACCTGCGGCCGCACCGTCACGTTGGCGGCGGGGGTGACCGTGCCCAGCGCTTCGATCAAGACCGGAATGTCGGCCTGCCGCGCGGTCGCGATGCCGACCGTGCTGGCCGCGCCGCCACGCCCGCCGCCGCCCGGGCCGCCAGGCCCACCCGGCCCACCGGGGCCGGCCGCCGCGCCCGCGACTGTCGTCTTCGGCTGGTGCGTCAGGTACCAAGCCAGGCCGCCGAGCAAGGCCAGGGCGACGATGGCGATGACGCTGCCGATCCAGCGTTTGTGGCGCGGCGGGGCGCTCGGGGGCGTGTCGGCGTGGGGTTGATCCATGGTGCTTGAAGAGGCGGTTGGGGCGGTGCGCGGCAGCGTCTCATTGTTCCAGCCGGCGCGTGCCCGCGCTGTCGGACGGTTGCCCGTCGTGACGGCGGCGCCCGGGGAACAAGGGCAAACACCATGTTGACGCGATCTCGCCGGCTCAACTATTCTTTACCGAATTGGTCAGGCCACTTGACCAGCCAGTGAGTTGCCGCCCTTCATGCCGATCCAGACCATCGAACCCCGCCGCCTCTACCGCCAGATCGCCGACCAGTTGCGCGGCCTGGTCGAGCGTGGTGAATACGAAGTCGGCGCGCGCCTGCCACCCGAGCGTGACCTGGCGCTGCAGCTCGGTGTCTCGCGCCCGTCGGTGCGCGAAGCGTTGATCGCGCTCGAAGTCGAAGGCCTGGTCGAAGTGCGCATGGGCTCGGGCATCTACGTGCGGCCGATCGCCGAAGCGAACGCGCGCCCGGTCAGCGGCGAAGGCCCGCTCGAGACGATCCGCGCGCGCCAGCTGATCGAGAGTGAACTCGCCGCGCATGCCGCAACGCACATGAACAAGGCGCAGGTCGTCGGCCTGAAGAACGCACTGGCGTTGATGCAGCAGGAGGTCGACGGCGGCCACACCCCGACACGCGGCGACCGGCTGTTTCACCTGCGCATCGCCGAAGCGGCCGAGAACTCGGTCTTGCACCGCGTGGTCAGCGAGCTTTTCGACGAGCGCCACAGCCCGTTGTTCGAGCAGCTCGGCAGCCACTTCGAAACCGCCAGCAGCTGGGCCGCCGCAATCGAGGAACACGCGGCCGTGATCGACGCCATCGCCCGCCACGCGCCCGAAGCCGCACGCGCCGCGATGGCCGCGCACTTGTCGAACTCGCACGACCGCTTCACCGCCAACATCGCCCACTCAGCGCCGGCCGAAGCGCCGCCGGCACCGGCCCCGAGAAGCCGCGTGCGTGACCCCGCTCGCAAACCGGCGCGCAAAGCCGCCTGATTCCCTAGGAGCTAACACCATGACCCTCACCTGCAGAATCCACGGCGCCAAAGACCTGCGCCTCGAAGACGACGGCCCGGCCACGCTCGGCGCCACCGATGTCGAAATGAGCCTCGGCGCCGGCGGCATCTGCGGCTCCGACCTGCACTACTACCAGCACGGCCGCGTCGGCGCCTTCGTGGTGCGCGAGCCGCTGATCCCGGGGCACGAGGTTTCGGGCGTGGTCGCGCGCATCGGCAGCGCGGTCACGCGTCTGAAGGTCGGCGACAAGGTCGCGATCAACCCGTCGCACGCCTGCGGCCAGTGCGACTACTGCCTGGGCGGTAGGCTGAACCTGTGTCGCAACATGCGCTTCCTCGGCAGCGCCAGCGTGTTCCCGCACGTGCAGGGCATGTTCCGCGAACGTTTCGTGATGGGCGAGCGCCAGCTCACGCCCATCCATGAAGACATCTCGCTCGGCGAACTGGCGTGTGCCGAGCCGCTGTCGATCGGCCTGCACGCGGTGCACCGCGCCGGCAACCTCACCGGAAAAACCGTGCTCGTCACCGGCGGCGGCACGATCGGCTGCATGAGCGTGATTGCGGCCAAGCTCGCAGGCGCCGCGTGGATCATCTGCTGCGACATCGCCGAGCGGCCGCTCGCGATGGCCAAACAGGTCGGCGCCGATGTCGGTTTGCGCAGCGACCAGGCGAGCGAAGCCGAACTCACCGACATCGCCGACGTCTGCATCGAAGCCGCCGGCAGCCCGGCGGCGCTGAACACCTGCCTGAAGGCCGCACGCCGCGGGGGCCGCATCGTTCAGGTCGGCACGCTGCCGGCCGAAGGCGTGATGTTCTCGGCCAACAGCATCATGGCGCGCGAGCTCGACTACGTGGGCGCCTTCCGCGCCGCGCACGCCTTCGACTGGGCGGTGCAGTACCTGCGCACCCGCCGCGTCGACGTGCGGCCTTTGCTCAGCGCGCAAATCCCGCTTTCACGCTCACTCGAAGCGTTTGAGCTCGCCAGCGACCGCACCCGCAGCACCAAGGTGCAGGTTGTGTGCGGCTGAAACCGATCCTCAAAACACAACGGAGACAAACCATGAACAAGACCTTCATCAAGACCCTGCTCGCCAGCGCCGCACTCGCAGCCGCCACCGGCGCTTTCGCGCAGACCAAGCTCAAGTGGGCGCACGTGTATGAAACCTCGGAGCCCTTCCACACCGCTTCGGTGTGGGCCGCCGAAGAGATCAAGAAGCGCAGCAACGGCCGTTACCTGATCGACGTGTACCCTGCCTCGCAGCTCGGCAAGGAAAACGACATCAACCAGGGCCTGACACTCGGCACCGTCGACATCATCATCTCGGGTTCGAGCTTCGCGGCGAAGAGCTACCCGCGCATCGGCGTGACCTACTACCCTTACACCTTCCGCGGCGTGGAGCACCTGCTGGCCTACACCAAGAGCGACATCTACCGCGAGCTCTCGAAAGGTTATGAAGAGAAGAGCGGCCACCCGATCATCGCGACCACCTACTACGGTGTGCGCCACACCACCAGCAACAAGCCGATCACCAAGTGCGCCGACATGAAGGGCCTGAAGATCCGCGTGCCCGACGTGCCGGCCTATCTGGCCATGCCACGCGCCTGCGGCGCAAACACCTCGCCGATCGCGTTCGCCGAGGTCTACCTGGCGCTGCAGAACGGCACGGTCGAAGCGCAGGAAAACCCGCTGACGACGATCGAGGCGAAGAAGTTCTTCGAGGTGCAGAAGAACATCGTGCTGACCGGCCACATCGTCGATCACCTGAACACGATCGTTGCCGGCGGCGTGTGGAAAAAGCTCTCCGACGCCGACAAGAAAATGTTCACCGAGGTGGCGCAGGAAGCGGCGGCCAAGGCATCGGGTGAAGTGGCAGCGCGCGAGAAGGAACTCGTCGCGGTCTTCAAGGGCAAAGGCCTGAACGTGGTCGAGGTCGACAAGGAAGACTTTCGCAGCACGGTGCTGAAGAACGTCACCTTCGAGTCCTTCGGCTACCAGAAGGCCGACTGGGACAAGATCCAGGCGATCAAGTAAGCGCCATGTCTGCCAACGCTGAAATGGTGTTACCGCATGCGCCGGTCGAAGTCGCACCCGAGGAGCTCGTCAAGAGCTTCGCGAGTGCCGACATCCACGAAGTCGATCTC
>JANYFX010000510.1 GCA_025359585.1 Rhizobacter sp.
CACGCCGAACGGGGTGAAGGTCACGGTGATGCTGGAAGAACTGCTGGCGCTCGGCCACACGGGTGCAGAGTACGACGCGTGGCTCGTCAAGATCAACGAGGGTGACCAGTTCGGCACCGGCTTCGTCGCGGTCAACCCGAACTCCAAGATCCCCGCGCTGTGGGACCGCAGCGGGCCGACGCCGATCCGCCTGTTCGAATCGGGCGCGATCATGCTGCACCTGGCCGAGAAGTTCGGCGCCTTTCTGCCGACCGAGGCGACGGCGCGCGCCGAGTGCCTGTCGTGGTTGTTCTGGCAGATGGGCAGCGCGCCCTTTCTCGGCGGCGGCTTCGGCCACTTCTACGCCTACGCGCCGAGCAAGATCGAATACGCGATCGACCGCTACGCGATGGAGGTCAAGCGCCAGCTCGACGTGCTCGACCGGCGCCTGGCCGAGAGCGCGTATCTGGCGGGCGACAACTACACGATCGCCGACATGGCCATCTGGCCCTGGTACGGCACCCTCGTCAAAGGCCAGCTCTACGAAGCCGGCGAGTTCCTGCAGGTGCAGGAGTACAAGAACGTGCTGCGCTGGACCGACCAGATCGCCAAGCGCCCGGCCGTGCAGCGTGGCCGCATGGTCAACCGCACCTGGGGCCAGCCGTCGAGCCAGTTGCACGAGCGCCACGAGGCCAGCGACTTCGACACGAAGACCCAGGACAAGCAGGCAGCGCCATGACGATCACGCTCTACGACTGCGCGACCGCACCGAGCCCGCGCCGCGCCCGCATCCTGCTCGCCGAGAAGGGCATCGCCCACGAGACGATGCAGGTCGACCTGCGCAACGGCGAACAACTCAGCGACGCCTACCGGCAAGTGAACCCCTCGTGCACGGTGCCGGCGCTGCGCACCGACGATGGCGCGCTGCTGACAGACAACGCGGCGATCACGGCCTGGCTGGAGGCCCGCTTTCCGCAGCCTTCGCTGCTCGGAGAAACGCCCCGGGAAAAGGCCGAGATCGCCAGCTGGAACTGGCGCGTCGAATTCGAAGGCCTGCTCGCCATCGCCGAGGCGATGCGCAACAGCGCACCGGCCATGGTCAACCGGGCGCTGCCCGGACCGGTGGACTATCCGCAAATCCCCGAGTTGGCACAGCGGGGCTTGAGCCGTTTGCAGCAATTCTTCGTCACGCTGAACGAGCGCCTGGCCGGCCGCGACTTCATCGCCGCTGATCGCTTCAGCATTGCCGATATCACTGCGGTGGTGGCCGTCGACTTTGCCCGTGTGGTGAAGCTCAAGCCCGGCGAACAGCACCCGCACCTGCTGCGTTGGCGAGCGGGCATGGCGCAACGGCCGGCGATGTCGCTCTAGGACAAACGCGCTATTCGACCTTGCCGATCTTGCGCACCGCCTCGGTCATCGTGTTCGCATCCAGCTCCCAGTAGGCCTGAAACTCCGGCGCATCGAGGTACTCGATCGGGCTGCCCGCCTTCTGGATGATCTGCCGCACCGCAGGGTCGGCGGCCACGGCCGCCACTGCGGCGCGAAGGCGCTTCACCACGTCGTCGGGCGTCTTGCTCGGCACGAACAGGGCCGACCACTGCGCGAACTTCACCGGGTAACCGGCCTGCGTCAGGCTCGGCACGCCGGGCAGCGCGGCCAGCGCACCGCCACCCCAATGGGCGAGCGCACGCAGCTTGCCGGCCTGGATCTGCTGCACCACCGTCGACGGCCCGCTCGCGACCGCATCGACCTGGCCTGCCAGCAGTGCCACGATCGCCGGCCCGGCGCCGGTGTACGGGATGTGGGTCATGCGGAAGGCCGCGGAAGCCTTGAGCATTTCCATCGGCACGTGCATCGTGCCGTAGTTGCCCGAGCTGCCGTAGTTGAACGTGCCCGGCTTGCGGCGCGCGTCTTGAACGAACTCGTCCAGCGTGCGCCAGGGCGCGTCGGCGCGCACGACCAGCACCGTGGGGTCGGCGGTGAAACGCGCGATCGGCTTGAACTGGTTCAGCGTGTAGGCGGGCTTGCGGTCGAGCAGCTTGTCGGCCTCGGGCAGGATCGAGATCGACGACAGGCTCAGCAGCAGCGTGTAGCCGTCGGCCGCGGCTCGCGCCGCCTGCCCGATGCCGAGCGCGCCACCGGCACCGACCTTGTTCTCGACCACGATCGTCTGTTTCAGCTCGCGTGACAAAGCCTCGGCGACCGGCCGTGCCACGGTGTCGGCCACGCCGCCGGGCGGGAACGGCACGATCATCGTGATCGGGCGGTCGGGCCACGTCGATTGCGCGTGCGTGGCACCCGTGGCCGTGGCCAGCAACACGGTCAGTGCGAGTGCAGCGTTAGCGCGGCGTCGGTTCATGCAGATGTCTCTTGGTGCGTTGTCGCGCTCGATGATCGGGGGTTGAGCTGGAGCGGCTCAGGCGAAACGGTTCTCGATCGTGCCGAGGCCGTCGATCTCGATCCGCACCACGTCGCCATGTTTCAGAAAGCTCGGCGGTTTCATGCCCATGCCCACACCGGCCGGTGTGCCGGTGGCGATCACGTCGCCGGGCAACAGCGTGATGCCACGCGAGCAGGTCTCGATCAGCGTCGGAATGTCGAAGATCAGGTCGGCCGTCTGCGCATCCTGGCGCAACTCGCCGTTGACCCAGCAGCGCACGCGGGTGCGCGCGGCGTCGAAGCCGTCGGCGGTCACGATCCACGGGCCCATCGGGCAGAAGGTGTCGAAGGACTTGCCCAGGTCCCATTGCTGGTGGCGCATCTGCACGTCGCGCGCTGTCACGTCGTTGACGATGGTGTAGCCGAAGACATGGCCCAGCGCGTCGGCGCGGCCGATGTTGCGGCCACCTTTGCCGATCACGATCGCCAGTTCAGCCTCGTAGTCGATCTGCGTCGACACCGCTTCGCCGGGCAGCCGAACCTCGTCGTGCGGGCCGATCACGCATTCGGGCAGCTTGGTGAAGACGATCGGCCAGGCTTGCGGGTCGGCGGCGTTGTCGCGGAACACCGACGCTTGCAGTTCCTTCGCATGCGCGTGGTAATTGCGGCCGACGCAGAACAGGTTGCGGCGCGGCAGCGGCAGCGGCGCGAGCAGCCTCACGTTCGCCAGCGCGATCGTTTCGCCGCTGGTGCCGGCCACGGCCTTGCCTTCGGCAGCGGCCTCGATCAGCGCTTGTGCGCCGCGCTGCGCCGCGGCCGCTGCCAGCGCCAGCGGGCGGATCGATGTGCCGTCTTCGGAGACGAGCCCGACTTC
>JANYFX010000527.1 GCA_025359585.1 Rhizobacter sp.
GTAGACCGTCACGCCCATCGACTTGTCGCGGTTGCGCTCGACGTTTTCGATCTCGCCCTTGCGCACCGAGACCGACAGGCCCACACCTTCCGACACTTCCGCCGCAGCGTCGCTCGCGCCCAGAGTGCGCGCGAAGCTCAGCGCATCTTCGACGTACTGCTGGAAGCGCTCTTTCGAATAAGCGAACCCGGAGGGCGAAGACGGACCGGTCGAAGCGGAAATAGGCATGGGGTCGGGTGAAACCTTGTTGGTTGCGCAGGGCGCTGGGGAGTGGCCCGACTATGATACCGACCGCTTCAGACCACCCTGCCCGACCCCACATGCCCGCACAGGAACAGATCGACGAAGACGCCGCCGAGCCAGCGGCCGCGCCGGTGCACGAGCGCCCGAGCAAGACGCGCCGCAAGGCCGACTCGCACGGGCTGCAAGACCTGGGTGAAGCCGTGGTCGCGCTGCCCGACGAGCGCCTCGCCAGCCTGGGCATGTCCGAGGTGCTGCTCGATGCGATCCGGGCCTACAAGAAGACCCGCACCTGGGAGGGCAAGCGCCGCCAGATGCAGTACATCGGCAAGCTGATGCGGCGCGACGACCCGGAGCCGATCCGCCAGGCCGTGACCGACATGCAACTCGGCCGCGCTCAGGATTCGCTCTCGCTGCACCAGGCCGAACGCTGGCGCGCCGAGCTGATCGCCGAAGACGACGCCGCCACGCGCTGGGCCGCAGAACACCCGCGGACCGACCTGCAGCAGCTGCGCAGCCTGATCCGCGCGGCCCGCAAGGACGCTTCGCTGGTGCCCGAAAAACGCAGCGGCCGCGCTTACCGCGAGCTGTTCCAGTTCATCAAACAACACCAGGGCGGCGAGCCCGCACCGGCAGCATGAGCGGCCTTGACACGATCCGCATCGGCCTCGTTTCGGTCAGCGACCGGGCTTCCAAAGGTGTGTACGAAGACCTCGGCATTCCGGCGCTGCAGACCTGGTTGTCGTCGGCGGTTCGCAACCCCATCGAGTGGGAAACGCGGCTGATCCCGGACGAGCAGGCCGCCATCAGCGCGGCATTGATCGAGCTGGTGGACACGGTGGCCTGCGATCTCGTGCTGACCACCGGCGGCACCGGCCCCGCGCTGCGCGACGTGACACCCGAAGCCACGCTGGCCGTCGCCCACAAGCTCATGCCCGGTTTCGGCGAGCAGATGCGCCAGATCAGCCTGAACTTCGTGGCCACGGCGATCCTGTCGCGCCAGGTCGCCGTCACCCGCGACAAGGTGCTGATCATCAACCTGCCCGGGCAGCCGAAGTCGATCGCCGAAACACTGGCCGGCTTGCCGGCGCGCGACCCGCCGGTGCACGGCATCTTCGCGGCCGTGCCGTATTGCATCGACCTGCTCGGCGGGCCGTACATCGAAACCGATGCGACCGTCTGCAAGGCGGCTCGGCCGAAGTCTGCACAACGGCCGATGGCGACACCATGAAACCGGCGCGCCGGCACGCTCGGGCACCTGTGGCGGCGCTCATCGCCGTGGCCGCGATGCTGCAGCCGCTGCACGCGCAGGAAGCCATGGTGGAACTCACGGTCACGCGCGCCGACACGATGATCGGCCTGTCGCGCCAGGTGCTCGTCACACCGCAAGCCTGGCGCGAAGTGGCGCGGCTGAACCGGCTGCGCGACCCGAACCGCATCAACCCCGGTCAGGTGCTGCTGATCCCGCAGCGTCTGATGCGCTCGGCACCGGTGTCGGCGAAACTCGCCAGCGTCGTCGGTGACGTGCGGGTCGACGGCGTGGCGGCCGTCGCCGGTGCCGAGGTCAACGAAGGCCAGAAATTGCAGACTGCCGACGGGGCTTCGGCCGTGCTCGCGATGGCCGATGGCTCGCGCCTGCGCCTGCCGCCATCGAGCCTGGCCGAGGTGGCGGCAAGCCGCAATTACGGTGGCCGCGCTGCGGACTCGAATGCAGCCGTCTCCGACGGCTGGTTCGCTGGGGCATTGCGTGTGCTGCGCGGCTCGGTCGAAGTGTTCGCGACCAAGGTCTTGCGCGCCAAGCCGCTCGAAGTGATCACGCCGACCGCCGTGGTCGGTGTGCGCGGCACGCAGTTCCGGGTCGGCTTCGACGAAGCCGCGAATGCGAGCACCCGGTCAGAAGTGGTCGAAGGGGTGGTGCGGCTGGACGCGGGCAAACAGACGTCGGGCATCGAGCTGCGTGCCGGCTTCGGCGCACTGAACGACGCCGCAGGCGCCGCGCCACGTGTCGCCAGGCTGCTCGACGCACCCGACCTCGCCAGCGTGCCCGAGTTGTTCGAGCGCCCGCTGGTTCGCTTCAAGCCGGCAACGCAGACCGATGTGCTGCGCGTGCAGGTCGCCGAGGACAGCGCGTTCGACCGCATCGTCAGCGACCAGCGTGTGCCCGTTGGCACCGACGTGCGCATCGCCGGCCTCGACGACGCACGCTGGTACCTGCGCGCGCGCCGCGTCGACGCACAAGGCATCGAGGGCTTCGACGCGAGCCGCGCCTTCGTGCTGAAAGCGCGCCCGGAGCCACCGGCCTACCGCTCGCCACGCGCCGATGCGAAGCAGTCGATCGGCGCGGTCGAGTTCGCCTGGGCCGCCAACGTGGCGGCGACGCGCGCGCGTTTGCAGGTGGCGAGCGATGCGGCTTTCAACACCGTGCTGATCGACCGCGACAACGTGGCCGACGCCAGTTCGAGCGCGCTCATCGACACGGCCGGCGTCTACCACTGGCGGCTCGCCAGCGTGCGCGCCGACGGCGATCACGGGCCCTTCGGCGACGCGCAACGCTTCGAGCTGCGGCCGCTGCCCGAGGCACCGAAAGGTGGGCCGAGCGCCGACGGAAAGTCGCTGGTGTTCAGCTGGGGCGCAAGGCCGGAAGACCGCCAGCAGGTTCAGCTCGCACGCGACGAGGCGTTCACGGAAATCGTCGCACAGGACGAACTGAAAACGGCCGAGTGGGTGCTGCCCACACCGGGCCGCGGTGGCAAGTACTTCTTCCGCTACCGCAGCATCGAGCCCGACGGTTTCGTGAGCCCCTACAGCAGCACGCTGGGCATCGAGGTGCCGCGCAACTGGACCCCGCTCTGGCTGCTGCTGCCGTTGCTGTTCGCGCTGTAGCGCGACGCGTTATTTGACGAGCTGGCTCAGCCGCTCGGCGTCGAAGGTTTCGGTCGTCTGCGCGTCCTGCGGCACACAGTCGGTCGAAGGCAATTCGCGCGAACGGGCCGAGAGCTTCTCGATCGCCTGCCACAGCAGCGCGATCTGGTGCTCGTGCCCCGAGGCGTTGTCGATCAGGCCCTTCATCGCGTGCGACACCGGGTCGTCGCCCTGCGTGATGCCGTAGGCCGAGAAGCCCATCTTCGCGGCCGCCTGTTCACGCACCGCGTCGACTTCCTTCTGCAGGATGCGGGCCGGGTTGCCGACCGCCGTCGCACCCGCAGGCACTTCCTTCACGACCACCGCGCTCGAACCGATCCGCGCACCGTCACCGACCGTGAAGCCACCGAGCACCTGCGAGTTGGCGCCGACGATCACGCCGCGGCCGAGCGTCGGGTGGCGCTTCGTGCCCTTGCCGAGCGAGGTGCCGCCCAGCGTCACGCCCTGGTAGATCGTGCACTCGTCGCCGATCACGGCGGTTTCGCCCACGACCACGCCCATGCCGTGGTCGATGAAGACCCGCCGGCCGATGGTGGCGCCGGGATGGATTTCGATGCCGGTCAGAAAGCGGCCGATGTGCGAGATGAAACGCGCCAGCCAGTGCAGGCCCCGTGCCCGGCACCATGCGGCGCGGCGGTGCAGCACGAGTGCATGCAGGCCCGGGTAACACGTCAGCACCTCCCACGCGCTGCGGGCAGCCGGGTCACGCTCGAGGATGCAGGCGATGTCTTCGTGGAGGCGCTGGAACATGGGGGCCACGGTAGTGAAGCGAAATCCAGTTTAGCCGTTGCGCCTCGATCGCGCTGGCGGCCTTCAGCGCCGCGCCTTCTCGATCGCGCGCGCCACGCCGCGCAGGATATGCACTTCATCGATGCTGAGCTGGGCGCGGTTGAGCAACTGCCGCAGCCGTGGCATCAGCTTGCGAGGCACCAGCGGGTCGAGAAACTCGATGTCGACCAGCGTCTGCTGCCAGTGGTCGAGCAACCCCTGCACTGCCACGCCATCGGCGCGCTTCGCGTCGACCGTGCGTGGCAGCACCGGGAAGCCGCCGAGCGCCTGGCGCCAGTCGTAGGCCAGCAGCTGCACGGCCTGCGCGAGATTCAGCGAACCGTACTCCGGCACGGTCGGAATGCTCAGGCACACGTGGCAGCGGTACACGTCGTCGTTGCTCATGCCGAAGCGCTCGGAGCCGAACACGAAGGCCACACGCTGCGTGTCCGGCGCAAGCTCGGCGAACAGCTCGCGTGGCGCGCGCGTGGGCGGGCCGAAGTCGCGTGGTGTCATCGCGGTGGCGCAGGTGAAGCTCACGCCGTCGAGCGCCTCGGCGAGCGTGGTCACGATGCGCGCGTTCGTCAGCACATCGGTCGCGCCACTGGCCATCGCCACGGCGTCGGCCTGCTGCAGCACGTCGGCAAAACGCGGCGCCACCAGCACAAGGTCGGTGAAGCCCATCACCTTCATCGCCCGCGCGGCCGCACCCACGTTGCCAGGGTGGCTGGTGCCGATCAGGACGAAGCGGGTGGTGTCGGGGCCAAGCATGGGGCAGCAGGTAAAATGCCGATTATCCGCACCGGGCCCTTGTGCCCCGCTTCATCTGTGCAACGCTCTTTCTTCCTGCCAGCCCCTTGCCCTCGCCTCGATCGGTCGCACCATGTCTCAAGCGCTTCACCCCATGCTCAATACCGCCATCAAGGCGGCACGCAGCGCAGGGTCCATCATCAACCGCGCTTCGCTCGACCTCGACCTGCTGAAGGTCAACACCAAGTCGCCGAACGACTTCGTCACCGAAGTCGACCACAAGGCCGAGGCGATCATCATCGAGACGCTGCTGGGCGCCTACCCGGGCCACGGCATCCTCGCCGAAGAATCGGGGCGCACGCACGGGGCGAAAGACAGCGAGTTCGTGTGGATCATCGACCCGCTCGACGGCACCACCAATTTCATCCACGGCTTTCCGGTCTATTCGGTCTCGATCGCGCTCGCGTTCCGCGGCCAGGTGCAGCAGGCGGTCGTGTACGACCCGACGCGCAACGACCTGTACTACGCCTCCAAGGGCCGCGGCGCGTTCCTGAACGACAAGCGGCTGCGCGTTTCCAAACGCATTCGCTTGGCCGACTGCCTGATCGGCACCGGTTTCCCATTCCGCAAGGGCGACAACTTCAAGCGTTACATGCAGATGTTCGAGGTGGTGATGCAGAGCTGCGCCGGCCTGCGCCGCCCGGGCTCGGCCGCACTCGACCTCTGCTACGTGGCGGCGGGCTACACCGACGGATTCTTCGAGACCGGCCTGAGCCCCTGGGACATTGCCGCCGGCTCGCTGATGGTCACCGAAGCCGGTGGACTGATCGGCAACTTCACCGGCGAGGCCGACTATCTGTACCAGCGCGAGGTGATGGCGGGCAACCCGAAGGTGTACGCGCAGCTGGTGCCTTTGCTGGCGCAATACAGCCACGTCATTCAGGATGCAGCGGCCGAGGCTGCGAACACCGCCTCGGCGCCTGTGGCCGCCGGCGCCGCCGATGCCACCGACGCGTTCGTGGCGGCAGCAGCACCTGCCGCCGTGCCCGCGCCGCGCAAGGCAGCGGTGCGCATCCGCAAACAAGACATCGGCCGCAGCAACGACCCGGCCTGAAGCGAACGCCCCGCCAACGAACCCCGGCCCGCGCATGACCGAGCTCGCCGCTCACACGCCCATGATGCAGCAATATTTGCGCATCAAGGCCGACTTCCCCGACACGCTCGTGCTCTACCGCATGGGCGATTTCTACGAGCTGTTCTTCGACGACGCGCGCAAGGCGAACCGCCTGCTCGACATCACCCTCACGCGGCGCGGCCAGAGCGCCGGCGAGCCGGTGGTGATGGCTGGCGTGCCGGTGCATTCGATCGAAACCTACCTCGCCAAGCTGATCAAGATGGGCGAAGCGGTTGCCCTGTGCGAACAGGTCGGCGACGTGGCCACGGCCAAGGGCCCGGTCGAGCGCAAGGTGGTGCGCGTGGTCACGCCGGGGACGGTGACCGACACCGAGTTGCTGGCCGACAAGAGCGATGCGCTCCTGTTGGCGGTGAGCAAGCAGGGCAAACATTTCGGGCTGGCCTGGCTGGCATTGACGAGCGGCGAACTCGGCCTGACCGAGTGCGTTGAGGCCGAGCTCGATGCCTGGCTCGCGCGCCTCGCACCCGCCGAAGTGCTGGTCGACCGCGACCACGTTCCGCCCGCGCTGCAACGTGCCTCGCTCACGCTGACCAACCGCCCGGCGTGGCAGTTCGATGCCGCGCTCGGCCTGCGCAAACTCTGCGAACAACTCAAGGTCGCCAGCCTGGCCGGTTTCAACGCGCAGGACTTGCGTGCGGCGCAAGCTGCTGCGGCCGCCTTGCTGGCATACGCCGAGCACACGCAGGGCCAGGCCCTCGCCCACGTGCGCACGCTGCTCGTGCAGCGCGCGAGCGATCTGCTCGACCTGCCGCCCACGACCCACCGCAACCTCGAACTCACGCTGACCTTGCGTGGCGAAGACTCGCCCACCTTGCTCTCGCTCATCGACACCTGCCGCACCGGCATGGGCAGCCGCGCGCTGCGCCACTGGCTCACGCACCCATGGCGGGAACGCCGTGTGGCCACGCAGCGCCACGACGCGATCAACGCGCTGCAAACGGCCGGCATCGACGGCCTGCGCGACGCCTTGCGTGGCATCAGCGATGTCGAGCGCATCACCGCGCGCCTGGCCTTGCGCCAGGTGCGGCCCCGCGAGCTGACCGGCCTGCGCGCGACACTGCAGTCACTGCCGGCACTGCGCCAGCACGTGCCGGTCGGCGAGGCGACCTTGCTCGACATGCTGGCCGAAGCGCTGACGCCGCCGCACGAGATCCACGCCCTGCTCGCCGCGGCCATCGCCGACGAGCCCGCCGTGCTGCTGCGCGACGGTGGCGTGATCGCCACCGGCTTCGACGCCGCGCTCGACGAACTGCGCGGCATCAGCGACAACTGCGACGCCTTCCTGCTCGCGCTCGAAGCACGCGAGCGCGAACGCACGGCCATTTCGAATCTGCGCGTGCAGTACAACAAGGTGCACGGCTTCTACATCGAGGTCACGCAGGGCCAGGCCAGCAAGGTGCCGGCCGACTACCAGCGCCGCCAGACGCTGAAAAACGCCGAACGTTTCATCACGCCCGAGCTGAAGGCTTTCGAAGACAAGGCGCTGTCGGCGCAAGACCGCGCGCTGGCGCGCGAGAAGCTGCTGTTCGATCAGTTGCTCGATCAGTTGCAGGCCTTCATCGAGCCGCTCTCGGCGCTGGCCCGCGCGCTCGCCAGCCTCGACGCGCTGGCCGCGCTGACCGAGCGTGCGAACACGCTGAACTGGTGCCGACCGGAGTTCGTGCGTGAGCCCTGCATCCAGATCGAAGCCGGCCGCCACCCGGTTGTCGAAGCACGCCTGTTGGAGCTAGGGGCCGGCAGTTTCATGGCCAACGACTGCCGGCTCGACGCGGCGCAGAAGATGCTCGTGATCACCGGCCCGAACATGGGCGGCAAGAGCACCTTCATGCGCCAGGTCGCATTGATTGCCCTACTTGCAGCGATGGGCTCGTTCGTACCGGCGCGCGCCTGCCGGCTCGGCCCGATGGACGCGATCCACACCCGCATCGGCGCAGCCGACGACCTGGCCAACGCCCAGTCGACCTTCATGCTCGAGATGACCGAAGCGGCCGCGATCCTGCACAGCGCCACCGACCAGTCGCTGGTGCTGATGGACGAGATCGGCCGCGGCACCTCCACCTTCGACGGTCTCGCCCTGGCCGGTGCGATCGCCAGCCACCTGGTCGAGCGCACACGCGCCTTCACGCTGTTCGCCACGCACTACTTCGAGCTGACCGAGCTGCCGGTGAAACACGAGCGCGCCTCGAACATGCACGTGTCTGCGGTCGAGAGCGGTGAAGACATCGTGTTCCTGCACGAGTTGCAGCCCGGGCCGGCGAGCCGAAGTTACGGCGTGCAGGTCGCGCGTCTGGCCGGCATGCCCGCCAGCCTGCTGCGCCATGCGCGTGCGTCGCTCGAAGCGCTGGAGGCGCAGAAGCACCTCGCCGACGCGCAGATCGACCTGTTCGCCGCACCACCCGCCGCGCCTGTGGCCGAGCCGTCTGCCGTCGACACCGCCTTGGCCAAACTCGACCCCGATATGCTCTCGCCCAAAGAAGCGCTCGCCGCCCTCTACGACCTCAAAGCCTTGCAAGGGAAAACACAATGACCTACTGCGTGGGCATCAAACTCGACGCCGGACTCGTCTTCATGTCCGACTCGCGCACCAACGCCGGTCTCGACCAGATCAGCACCTACCGCAAGATGATGGTGTACGAAAAGCCGGGCGACCGCTTCATGGTGATGCTCTCGGCCGGCAACCTGTCGATCAGCCAGTCGGTGCGCGAGAT
>JANYFX010000618.1 GCA_025359585.1 Rhizobacter sp.
CGACATCCAGAAGCAGCTCGGCCTGGCCAAGCTGGACATCAAGTACCAGCCGGTGACCTCGCAGAACCGCATCCCGCTGGTGCAGAACGGCACCGTCGATCTGGAGTGCGGCTCCACCACCAACAACGCCACGCGCCAGAAAGACGTCGCCTTCGCGCCCACGTTGTACGTGGAAGAAGTGCGCATCGCCGTGAAGGGCGCCTCGGGCATCACCAACATCCAGCAACTGGCCGGCAAGACCGTCGCCACGACCACCGGCACCACGTCCGTGCAGCTGCTGCGCAAGCACGAGCGCGCCACCGGCGTCGACTTCAAGGAGCTCTTCGGCAAGGACCACGCCGACAGCTTCCTGCTGCTCGAAGGCGGCCGCGCCGACGCGTTCGTGATGGACGGCCAGATCCTGGCTGGCCTGATCTCGAAGTCGAAGTCGCCTGCCGACTACAAGATCGTCGGCGAGGTGCTCAGCGTCGAGCCGATCGGCATCATGTACCGCAAGGACGACCCGGCTTTCAAGAAGGCCGTGGACGACAGCATCAAGGCCATGGCCAAGAGCGGTGACGTGGCCAAGCTGTACGACAAGTGGTTCCTGCAGGCGATCCCGCCGACCAACACCAAGGTCGGTCTGCCGGCCTCGGAGCTGACCAAGGCGGCCTGGGCCAACCCGACCGACAAGCCGCTCGAAGACTACGCTGCCAAGAAGTAAGGGGCAGCCGAGCCGGAGCGCCGCTGCGCTCCGGCCCGCACTGACCACCGCATGACGCTGCACCGCGGCACCAAGAACAACACGACGAGGGGAAGCTGTGGGAAGCAAATGGGACTGGCAGGTATTCCTGCAAGACACCGGCGGAGGCCGCACCTACCTTGAATGGCTGATGTCGGCCTGGGGCTGGACGCTCTCGGTCGCGGTGATGTCGCTGGTCGTGGCACTCGCGGTCGGCTCGCTGATGGGCATCTTGCGCACCACACCGAACAAGTGGCTGGTGGCGATCGGCGAAACCTGGACCGAGATGTTTCGCAACGTGCCGCTGCTGGTGCAGATCTTTCTCTGGTATCACGTGATCCCGTCGATCTTCCTGAGCTTGCGCGCGGTGCCGAGCATCGTGCTGGTGGTGTTCGCGCTCGGCTTCTTCACTTCGGCGCGGGTCTCCGAGCAGGTCAAGGCCGGCATCCAGGCCTTGCCCAAGGGCCAGCGTTACGCCGGTCTCGCAATGGGCCTGACGCTGCCGCAGACCTACCGCTACGTGCTGCTGCCGATGGCGTTTCGCATCGTCATCCCGCCGCTCACCAGCGAGTCGATGAACATCGTCAAGAACTCGTCGGTGGCGTTCGCGGTCAGCATCGCCGAGCTCACCATGTTCGCGATGCAGGCGCAGGAAGAAACCTCGCGCGGCATCGAGATCTACCTCGCGGTGACGGCGCTGTACTTCGTCTCTGCCTTCGCCATCAACCGCCTGGCGCTCTACATCGAACAGCGCGTGCAGGTGCCCGGCATGATCGGGGGCGGCAAATGATGACCCTCGACTTTGCCTTCCTGAGCTGGAGCGTCGTCTCCAACTTCATCGTCAAGGGCCTGATCTTCTCGGTGCAGCTCACGCTGATCGCGATGGTCGGCGGCATCGCCATCGGCACGCTGCTGGCGCTGATGCGCCTGTCGGGCAAGAAGTGGCTGGTGGCGGTGGCGGCGTTCTACGTCAACACGCTGCGCTCGATCCCGCTGGTGATGGTGATCCTGTGGTTCTTCCTGCTGATCCCGCTGCTGATCGGCCGGCCGATGGGTGCCGAGCTGTCGGCCATCATCACCTTCACGGTGTTCGAGGCAGCCTACTACTCCGAGATCATGCGGGCCGGCATTCAGAGCGTGCCCAAGGGGCAGGTGTACGCCGGCTACGCGGTCGGCATGACCTACGCGCAGTGCATGCAGCTGATCGTGCTGCCGCAGGCCTTCCGCAACATGCTGCCGGTGCTGCTCACGCAGACCATCATCCTGTTCCAGGACACCTCGCTGGTCTACGCCATCGGCGCCTACGACCTGCTCAAGGGTTTCGAGGTAGCGGGCAAGAACTTCAACCGCCCGGTCGAGACTTATCTCGTCGCCGCCGTTGTCTATTTCATCATCTGCTTCAGCCTGTCGATGCTCGTGCGCCAGCTGCAGAAGAAGATCGCCATCATTCGTTGATCAGGGGAACAAGCTGTGATCGAAATCAAGAACGTTTCCAAGTGGTACGGCAGCTTCCAGGTGCTGACCGATTGCACGACCACCATCCAGAAGGGTGAGGTGGTCGTGGTCTGTGGTCCGTCGGGCTCGGGCAAGTCGACGCTGATCAAGACCGTGAACGCGCTCGAGCCTTTCCAGAAGGGCGACATCGTGGTCGACGGCATTTCCATCGCCGACCCGAAGACCAACCTGCCCAAGCTGCGCGCGCGTGTCGGCATGGTGTTCCAGCACTTCGAGCTGTTCCCTCACCTCACGGTGACCGAGAACCTGACGCTGGCGCAGCTCAAGGTTCTGGGCCGCAATGCCGACGAGGCCAAGACGCGCGGGCTGAAGATGCTCGACCGTGTCGGCCTGATGGCGCACAAGGACAAGTTCCCCGGCCAGCTCTCGGGCGGCCAGCAGCAGCGCGTGGCGATCGCCCGCGCGCTCAGCATGGACCCGATCGTGATGCTGTTCGACGAACCCACCTCGGCGCTCGATCCCGAGATGGTCGGCGAAGTGCTCGACGTGATGGTGCTGCTCGCCAAGGAAGGCATGACGATGATGGTCGTCACGCACGAG
>JANYFX010000656.1 GCA_025359585.1 Rhizobacter sp.
CGGTGCCGCCGCGTGAGCATGGCGGTAATTGCGACATCAAGGATCTGTCGCGCGGCTCGAAGATCTATTTCCCGGTCTATGTGCCCGGCGGCGGTCTCTCGATGGGCGACCTGCATTTCAGCCAGGGCGACGGCGAGATCACCTTCTGCGGGGCGATCGAGATGCCCGGCTGGCTGCATCTGAAGGTCGCGCTGATCAAGGACGGCATGGCCAAGTACGGCATCAAGAACCCGATCTTCAAGCCGAGCCCGATCACGCCGCACTACAACGACTACATCATCTTCGAGGGCATCTCGGTCGACGAGAAGGGCAAGCAGTACTACCTCGACGTGCACATCGCCTACCGCCAGGCCTGCCTGAACGCGATCGAGTACCTGAAGAAGTTCGGCTACTCCGGCGCGCAGGCCTATTCGATCCTGGGCACAGCGCCCGTGCAGGGCCACATCAGCGGCGTGGTCGACGTGCCGAACGCCTGCGCCACGCTGTGGCTGCCGACGCAGATCTTCGACTTCGACATCAACCCGAGCGCAGCCGGGCCGGTCAAATTCATCGACGACTCGATCGACATGCCGCTCTCGCACGACCTCTGAGGCAGCGAGCACCATGCCGACCTACGACTACGCCTGCCAGGGCTGCGGCGGCTTCGACGCGCTGCGCAGCCTGGCGCAGCGCAACGAGCCTGCCGACTGCCCGGCCTGCGGCGGGTGGATCGGGGCGCCGGGTCAGCCGTAACGCAGGTCCACCAGCTCGTGCGGCGGGTGGGTGTCTTCGAAACCCGACGAATGGAAGGTGGTGCCGGCGCCTTGCTCGCGCCAGGCCGACGGGCCACGGTGTTGCCGCTCTTTGTGCCACATGAGCAACTGGTCTACTCCCACCCAGACGACGATGCCACCCAGGAGCAACGAGACAGCCAACATACCGACCTCCGTTCGAGTCAGGCGTCCCGCGCATTCGGGTCACCGGTCCGGAAGAAATCTACGCCTGGCAAACGCCGACATCAAGCCGCCGCACCCCCTCGAATGCAGGTCGACTGACGCCGTTGTTGCGCATCGACACCCCCCAATAAGCGGGGTCGACCGGTTTGCCTGAAAGCGCTTCAATGGGCCTATGCGACTCGTACCGCCCATCACCTTCGGCCCCGGATTGCCCCACGCCCGCCACCTGTCCAGGTCGCGGAAGATGCGTGCCCCGTCGAGGCTGCCCACGGTCTACCCGACGCGCTCTTCCTTGCTGCGCCGGCTGCTGTGGGCCCTCGGCTTCGGCCGCTGATCCGTTCGCGCAGTTCGCTGGCCAGCGCCGGGTACTGACCCGGCCCGCATGTCAGCCCCGTCGCTCGTGCCGGCGGTTGCTACGTCAATCAACGTATTCGCCCGGGCTCGCCAGGTTCGCAGAATGAAGCTGCACATTCGGCAACCGACGAGGCTTCAGCATGATTCACGGCGACATCTCGAGCAGCAAGGACACGGTCGGCGTGGCGGTCGTCAACTACAAGATGCCGCGCCTGCACAGCAAGGCCGAAGTGCTGGCGAACGCGAAGGCCATCGCCGCGATGGTGGTCGGCATGAAGACCGGCCTGCCGGGCCTGGGCCTCGTGATCTTCCCCGAGTACAGCACCCACGGCATCATGTACGACAGCGCCGAGATGTACGAGAACGCCGCCACCGTGCCCGGCGCCGAAACCGAGATCTTCGCCGCCGCGTGCCGCAAGGCCAAGGTCTGGGGCGTGTTCTCGCTGACCGGCGAGAGGCATGAAGAGCACCCGCACAAGGCGCCGTACAACACGCTGATTCTGATGAACGACCAGGGCGAGATCGTCCAGAAGTACCGCAAGATCATGCCCTGGGTGCCGATCGAAGGCTGGTACCCCGGCAACTGCACCTACGTGTCCGACGGGCCGAAAGGTTTGAAGATCAGCCTGATCATCTGCGACGACGGCAACTACCCCGAGATCTGGCGCGACTGCGCGATGCAGGGCGCCGAACTGATCGTGCGCTGCCAGGGTTACATGTACCCGGCCAAGGAACAGCAGATCCTGATCTCCAAGGCAATGGCTTTCGCCAACAACTGCCATGTGGCGGTGTCGAACGCGGCCGGCTTCGACGGGGTGTATTCCTACTTCGGCCACTCGGCGCTGATCGGCTTCGACGGCCGCACGCTCTGCGAATGCGGTGAAGAAGAAATGGGCATCCAGTACGCGGCGCTCAGCAAGAGCCTGATCCGCGACTTTCGCCGCAATGGCCAGTCTGAGAACCACCTCTTCAAGCTGCTGCACCGCGGCTACACCGGCGTGCTGAACTCGCGCGAGGGCGACAAGGGCCTGGCCGCCTGCCCCTACGGCTTCTACGCCGACTGGATCAAGGACCCCGAGGCCACGCGCAAACGCGTCGAGGCCTTCACCCGCGACACCATCGGCACCGACGAAGCGCCGATCGACGGCCTGCCGAACCAGTCGACACCCACCGCGCACCGCTGAAGCACGCGCCGTGGACCCGTACCGCGCGTCGTCCGAGCCCCACTTCGAGGCCAGCGGCGACGAATGTGCGCTGTTCAGCGCGGCCTGTGCGCAGCGCCTGCCGGTGTTGATCAAGGGCCCGACCGGCTGCGGCAAGACCCGCTTCGTGCAGCACATGGCGTGGCGCCTCAAGCGCCCGCTCGTCACCGTGGCCTGCAACGACGACATGAGTGCGAGCGACCTGACCGGCCGCTGGCTGCTCGACGCCCACAGCACCCGCTGGCAGGACGGCCCGCTGACACTGGCCGCGCGCATGGGCGCGATCTGTGACCTCGACGAGCTGGTCGAGGCCCGCGCCGACACCACCGTCGTGATCCACCCGTTGACCGACACGCGCAGCATGCTTCCGCTGGACAAGCACAACGAGGTCGTGCAAGCCCACCCGGATTTCGCGCTGGTGGTGTCTTACAACCCGGGCACCTCGGCCAAGGAACTGAAGGCGTCGACACGCCAGCGCTTTTGCGCGCTGCAATTCGACTACCCCGGCTCGGAGCTGGAAACGGCGATCGTTGCGCGCGAGTCGGGCGCGGGCGCTGAACTCGCCGCAAGCCTGGTCGCGCTCGGGCTGCGAACACGCCGGCTGAAAGGCCACGGCTTGGAAGAAGGCGCGTCGACGCGCATGCTGATCCACGCGGCCGCGTTGATCCGTCAGGGCATCTCGCCCGTCGCGGCCTGCCACATGGCGGTGGTGACACCGCTCACCGACGACACCGACCTCGGCGAAGCCCTGAGCGCGGCCGTGCATGCGTCTTTCTGACGTGGCGGCGTGCGGCAACGTGGCCCTGCCGCGGCGCGCGCTGAGTGCGTTCATGCGCACGCTGTGGAACGTGGAGCCGGCCTTGCTGACGATGCCCGAAGCGGCAGCGCGCGATGAATCGGCCAACCCTTACCTTTCGCCAGCCGGCCTGCACCTGCCTGCGCACCACGCCGCCGAGCGCCACTGGTACCGCGCCGCGGCAGCGCATGCGGCGGCGCACCTCGTCTACTCGCGCCGGCCCTTCGAGCGCAGCGGCCTGGCGCACCACGCTGCGCCCGAAGAACACGGCGAGGGCTTCGAAGCGCTGATGCTGCGCTTGGCCCGCAGCCTGCTCGACCCGCACTGCAGCGACCCGCACCCCTGGGTGCAAAAAGGGCGCAGCCTGTTCTTCACCGACGGCGCGGCGCAGGCGCTCGCGCTGCGCCAGCCCGGCGAGCTGCGGCACGCGGCTTCGCTGCTCGGCAACGACATCGGTCAGATGCGCCTGCCCTTCAACCCGCGCCTGTACACGCCCGGGCCGAGCTACCGCGACGACAACCGTGCGCTGTGGCGCGCCGACCCGCCCGAGTCCGTGGCACCCGAGCCGGCTGCTTCAACGCCGCAGCCAGAGGACACGGAGCCGCCTGTCGAGGTGCCGCTCACCATGTCGGTTATGCAGCGTCACCCGGAATGGGATTGGCTGATCGCACGCTACCGCAACGACTGGTGCACCGTACTCGACACGCGGGTGCCGAGCACGGCCGACGCGGCCCTGCCGTCCGCGCCGCCACCCGACCCGGGACTTGTTCACCGTCTGCGCCGCACGCTGCAACAAAGCCGCGAGACACGAACACTCGCCCGCGACGGCGACCAGATCGACCTCGACGCTTTGCTGCGCTGGGCCATCGCCGCGCGCAGCGGCCGCTCGGGCGACGAGCGCATCCACCGGCAGCGCCAGCGTGGCCCGGACCGCAGCGCGCTGCTGCTCTTGCTCGACCTCTCGGCGTCGAGCGGCGAGCGCGTGGCCGACGGCCTGACCAGCGTGCTCCACACGGCCGCGGCAGCCGCCAGCGCCTTGCAAGCCAGCGGCGGCGCCTGTGCCATCGACGGTTTCCATTCGAACGGCCGTCACGAGGTGCACTACGAGCGGATCAAGGGCTTCGACACGCCACTCGCCCCCAATGCACTCGCCGGTCTGCGCAGTGGCGGCTCCACCCGCCTGGGCGCGGCGCTGCGCCACGCCACCGCGACGCTGGCGCGCCGGCATGGCGAGCGCCGCACCCTGCTCGTGCTGACCGACGGCCAGACCCACGATGTGGACGTGCACGACCCGCGTTACCTGATCGAAGACGCACGCCGTGCGGTGCGCGAAGCGGCGCAGCAAGGGGTGCTCGCGGTCTGCATCACCTTGGGTGCCGAGGGCGAACCCAGCGCCCGGCGCATCTTCGGGGCAAAGCACTGCCGCAGTCTGCGGCAAGTCGAGGGGCTTCCCCAAGCCATCGCCCGGCTCGGCCTCTGATCCCGCGTCAAGCCCCGAACTGCCCGGCAATCCGGGCATTCCCGCGTCCATGGCCGTCACAGCGCAGGTCTACCATCGCGCCAAACTCGACGGGAGACAAGCCATGTTCGACTGGCTCAAAAAACTCGACCAGCATTTCCCCGTGCGCTACACGGCCTGGCTGCTGTGCGCGGTGGCGATGCTGCTCAGCGCCTTCAGCTGGGTCGCGTTCGATGTGGGCGGCCTGCTCGTGCTGGTGTTCGCGCTGCTGACCGCACTCGGCTTTCGCGACACGCAGCAAACGCGCCACTCGGTGCTGCGCAACTACCCCGTCATCGGCCACCTGCGTTTTCTGCTCGAGTTCATCCGGCCGGAGATGCGCCAGTACTTCATCGAAGGCGACAACGAAGCCGCGCCGTTCTCGCGCCAGCAGCGCTCGCTGGTCTACCAGCGCGCCAAGGGCGATTCCGACAAGCGCCCGTTCGGCACGCAGATGGACGTGGGCGCGGTCGGCTACGAGTGGATCAACCACTCGCTGGTGCCGACCGAGCTGAAGCGCCACGACTTTCGGGTCTTGATCGGCGAAGGCCGTGCACAACCGTACAGCGCGAGCATCTTCAACATCTCTGCGATGAGCTTCGGCGCGCTCAGCGCCAACGCGATCCTGTCGCTCAACGCCGGCGCCAGGCAGGGCAATTTCGCGCACGACACCGGCGAAGGCTCGATCAGCCGCTACCACCGCGAAAACGGCGGCGACCTGATCTGGGAGATCGGCTCGGGTTACTTCGGCTGCCGCAACACCGACGGCTCGTTCAGCGAAGAGCGCTTCACCGAGAACGCGCTGCAGCCGCAGGTGAAGATGATCGAGCTGAAGCTGAGCCAGGGCGCCAAGCCCGGCCACGGCGGTGTGTTGCCGGGGCCGAAGGTCACCCTCGAGATCGCCGCGGCGCGCGGCGTCGAACCCGGCGTCGACTGCGTTTCACCGGCGAGCCACAGCGCCTTCAAGACACCGATCGAGATGATGCATTTCATCGAACGGCTGCGCAGCTTGTCGGGCGGCAAACCGGTCGGCTTCAAGCTCTGTATCGGCCACCCGTGGGAGTGGTTCGCGATCGCCAAGGCGATGCTCGAGACCGGCATCACGCCCGACTTCATCGTCGTCGACGGCGCCGAAGGCGGCACCGGTGCCGCGCCCGTCGAGTTCACCGACCACGTCGGCGCGCCGCTGCAGGAAGGGCTGCTGCTGGTGCACAACACGCTGGTCGGGCTGAACTTGCGCAAGCGGATCAAGCTCGGTTGCGCGGGCAAG
>JANYFX010000659.1 GCA_025359585.1 Rhizobacter sp.
TTTGCGGCGGCCTCGAACACAAGATGGGCATCCACGGCAACGCCACGGCGCAGCTGAACCTGGACGGCGCGGTCGGCACGCTGGTCGGCCAGCCGAACAAGGGCCTGGCCGCGATGTTCGTGATGATGAACGCCGCGCGCCTGGGCGTGGGCATGCAGTCGCTCGGCCTGACCGAAGTGGCGTACCAGAACGCCGTGACCTACGCGAAAGACCGCATCCAGATGCGCTCGCTGTCGGGCGTGAAGGCGCCCGACAAGGCGGCCGACCCGATCATCGTGCACCCCGACGTGCGCAAGATGCTGCTGACCGCGCGCGCCTACGCCGAAGGCGGCCGCGCGCTGGTGATGTGGACGACGCTGCAGCTCGACAAGGAACTCGCGACCGACGACGACGAGGTTCGCGCCGAGTGCGCCGACATGGTGGCCCTGATCACCCCGATCGTGAAGGCTTTCCTGACCGACAACGCCTGGATCGCCACCTCGCACTGCATGCAGGTCTTCGGCGGGCACGGCTTCATCCGCGAATGGGGCATGGAGCAGTTCGTACGCGACGCGCGCATCAACATGATCTACGAAGGCACCAACACGATCCAGTCGCTCGACCTGCTGGGCCGCAAGGTGCTGGGTGACAACGGCGCGAAGCTGAAGAAGTTCGGCAAACTCGTCGCCGAGTTCGTCGAGGAAGAAGGCACGAACGAGGCGATGCAGGAGTTCATCAACCCGCTCGCCGAACTCGGCGAGAAGGTCACCAAGCTGACGACCGAGATCGGCATGAAGGCCTTCAAGAACCCCGACGAAGTCGGCGCGGCGGCGGTCGACTATCTTCGCGTCTGCGGCCACCTCGTGTTCGGCTACTTCTGGGCCCGCATGGCCAAGGTGGCGCTCGAGAAGGCGGGCGGTGGCGACCCGTTCTACAAGGCCAAGCTGATCACCGCGCGTTTCTACTTCGCCAAGCTGATGCCGGAAACGGCGACACTCATCCGCACCGCGCGCGCTGGTTCGGCTTCGTTGATGGAAATGGAGGAAGCCTTGTTCTGAGCGCGGGTGGAAAAACCCAAAGGAGACAAACAATGATTCGCCAGACAAGACATCTCGCCCTTGCAATCGGACTCGGGCTGTTCGCCGCCATCGCCCACGCGCAGGCCACGCCGGCCGGGCTGTGGAAGACGATCGACGACGAGAGTAAAAAAGAGAAGTCGTTGATCCGCATCACCGAAACCGGCGGCGTGTTCACCGGCAAGCTCGAAAAACTGCTCGACCCGAGTGCCAAGCCCGACGCGGTGTGCGATCTGTGCAGCGACGACCGCAAAGACAAACCCGTGGTCGGCATGACCCTGATCAAGGGCGTGAAACAGAGCGACTCCGACAAGGGCCGCTGGGACGGTGGCGAGATCCTCGACCCGAACAACGGCAAGACCTACAAGGTGCGCCTGACGCCGGGCGAGGGTGGCAAGACGCTCGCGGTGCGTGGCTACATCGGCGCGCCGATGCTCGGGCGCACGCAAACCTGGGTGCGCGTCGAGTGACGACGCGAGCCTGCTGAATTCAAACCAAGGAATACCGTCATGAATCGATTCCCCGTGCGCAAGGTCGCCGTGCTCGGCGCCGGCGTGATGGGCGCGCAGATCGCCGCCCACCTCGTCAACTGCAAGATCCCCGTGATCCTGTTCGACCTGCCGGCGAAAGAAGGCCCGAAGAACGGCATCGTCACCAAGGCGGTCGAAGGCCTGAAGAAGCTCAAGCCCGCGCCGCTCGGCATTCCCGAAGACGCTGCGCTGATCCAGCAGGCCAACTACGAAGAGCATCTCGATCTGCTCAAGGACTGCGACCTGATCATCGAAGCCATCGCCGAGCGCATGGACTGGAAGCTCGACCTGTACAAGCGCATCGCACCGGCCGTGGCGCCGCACGCGATCGTCGCGAGCAACACCTCGGGCCTGTCGATCACGAAGCTGTCGGAAGTGCTGCCCGAAGAGATCAAGCCGCGTTTCTGCGGCATCCACTTCTTCAACCCGCCGCGCTACATGGCGCTGGTCGAGTTGATCAACACGCCGACGACGAACCCCGAAATCCTCGACCAGCTCGAAGCCTTCGTCACGACCGCGCTCGGCAAGAGCGTGGTGCGCGCGATGGACACGCCGAACTTCGTCGCGAACCGCGTCGGCATTGCCGGCATGCTGGCGACGATGAAGGAGGCCGAGACCTTCGGCCTCAGCTACGACGTCGTCGACGACCTGACCGGCAAGAAGCTCGGCCGCGCCAGCAGCGGCACCTTCCGCACCGCCGACGTGGTCGGGCTGGACACGATGTCGCACGTCATCAAGACGCTGCAGGA
>JANYFX010000660.1 GCA_025359585.1 Rhizobacter sp.
CCTCTACCGGCGGAGGCACTGGCGCAGACGGTGGCGTCGGTGCCGGCGCCGACGGCGATGGCGGCGTGGGCGGCGGCGGTGACTTCGGCCAATTTCGCAACGCGATGGTCACCGTCAAGCTCAAAGACGGCACCGTGCTCGGCTCGGCCAAGACCGATGCCACCAACGGCATGGTCACCATCTATCCCGGCAAGACCTACCAAGGGCCGCTCTACCTCGAACTGCGCGGCAGTGCCGACGCCACCTACTACGAAGAAGGCAAAGACACCTACGTGCCCTTCCCAGAAGGGCAGGTCGTGCGCGCCATCATCCCGAAGATCGACAAGAACATCGGCATCACGATCATCACCGATGCGGCCTATCGCCTGCTGACCGAAGGCGCCGCGCCGGTATCGGGCATCGCCGGCGCCACGGCGGCACAGATCACGGCCGCCAACAACACGGTGCGCGACATCGTCAACCAGCAGTTCCCGAAGGCGCTCGAAGTCACCGACATCACGCGCCTGCCCTTCATCAAGTCGGCCACGCTCGGCAAGGCGCTGCCGGTCAACTCGACCAGCGCCGAAGGCAAACGCGGCGTCTACGGGCTGGTGAGCGGCTCCTTCTCCAAGCAGGCCGCGATGTTCAACGCGAACGACCCTGCGCCGACCCTGTCGGCCCTCAAACAACTCGGCGAAGACCTGCGCGACGGCAAGCTCGACGGCATGAACGGCACCGCTGCTGCCGTGGCCGCCGACAAGCGCACCTACGACCCGCAAACCGTGGCCGGCGAGCTGAGCTCGGCGCTGGCGCAACAGTCGTTCCGCTTCGGCGACACGAGCGCAGAACAGGCGCTGCCACCGGTCACCAACTTCGGCAACGTGCGCTACGAGGGTTACCTGTTCGACGCGTCGCTGAACAACAAGGGCGAAGCGTTCTCGACCGTCGCCGGCTGGGTCTCGGTCAACGACCCGACCGACTCGCTCGGCGGCCCGCCGCTGGGTGCGGCGCGCCAGAAAACGACGCCCGCGGCGCGGGTGTTCGGTGTGTTCGGCAATTTCGGCCACGGCGGCATGTTCCTGAAAACCGACGCCGACAACTCCGCGTCGTCGATCTACGCGGTCGGCGACAACGTCAACGGCGAGCTCGGCGTGGGCAACCGCACCGGCACGGTGGGCAAGGCGGTCCAGCTCAACCTGCCCGGCATCCTGACGCACGTGGCCGGTGGCTTGGCCCACACCGTCGCGCGCCTGGCGGACGGCACGGTCTATACCTGGGGCGACAACCTCTACGGCCAGCTCGGCCAGGGCGTCGACTGGACCGCGCTGTCGGGTTCGACCACACCGCTGAAGGTCACGCTGCCGGCCGGCGCCGTCGCCGTGGCGGCGAGCAACACCGCGTCGTACGCGCTGTTTGCCGACGGCACGGTCTACTCATGGGGCTCGAGCTGGGGCTTCGGCCTGCTCGGCGACGGCAACAAGGACGGCGTGCGCACCACCCCAGGCCCGGTGATGTCGCCGACCGGCCCGCTCGCCGACGTGGTGCAGATCGCCGCGCGCGACAACGACGTGGTCGTGCTCAAGCGCGACGGTTCGGTCTGGACATGGGGTGCTCACCCGTCCGACAACTCGGCCTACGTGCCCGGCGACCCGGCCGCGCCCTATGCCGGCGGCAGCCCGCTGGCCACGCAGATCACCGGCGTTCCGGCCGGCACGCAGGTGCGCAAGATCCTCACCGAACAAGGCCTGTTCGTGGCGCTCACCACCGAAGGCCACGTCTACACCTGGGGCGTGCACTTCGACATCACCGCCGGCACGATCCTGCGTGTGCTCACCGCGCAGCGTGTGCTCGGCCTGCCGCCGGTGCGCGACCTGATGCCGGGCGGCTACATCGGCTACGGCGTGCGGCCGTTCGACCGGCTCACCGCGATGGCCATCGACTACCGCGGCAACATGTGGAAGGTGCGCGGCCTGGTGGCCGAGCAGTTCCACCCGGCCACGCCGATCGAGCAGCGCCGCCCGCAGCACGACCCCGCAGCGGGCGCGCTGCCGGCCTGCAAGACCTGCCACCTGATCCTGACCGACTGGCCGCTCACCTCGCCGATCGACACGACCGGCGCCGCGACCTGCGTGCCGCCGAGCACG
>JANYFX010000675.1 GCA_025359585.1 Rhizobacter sp.
CTGCGTGGAGCCGCAGGGCACGCAGATGATGATGCGGGGGCTCGGCCTCAAGATGCCACGCGGGTGAACCATCTTGATGAACTGCTTGAGCATCTGCTCGGTGACGGTGAAGTCGGCGATCACGCCGTCTTTCATCGGGCGGATGGCCTCGATGTTGCCCGGCACCTTGCCGAGCATGGCCTTGGCCTCGGCACCGACCGCCTGGATGGTTTTTTTGCCATTGGGACCGCCTTCGTGGCGGATGGCGACGACCGAAGGCTCGTCGAGCACGATGCCCTTGCCACGCACATAGATCAGCGTGTTGGCGGTACCGAGGTCGATGGCCAGATCGGTCGAGAAGTAGCGACGAAAGGATCCGAACATGGTGTGTGGGTTTTGTCGTCGGGCCGCCTGCGGGCAGTGGTGCGGCGCAGCGGGGCGGGACGAGGGCTGTGTTGGGCGTTTTTGTTGGTCTTCGGCCCGCCGCATCTGCGGGCCAAAGCAGCGAAATTTGCGGCCTTGATTCAGGGTCACGAGCCGCTCGGGCGCACGGCGAACTGCTGGGCCGCGCAGTCCCGAGGGGCTTGTGGATAACCGGGGATAATACCGCAAGCCCCGGGCAAAATGACCCTGCGCCACCCCTGTCTGCCCTCAAGAAACAAGCGCATTTCCCATGGCCCTGACCCCGCAAGACGTGAGCCGCATCGCCCATCTGGCGCGGCTCGAACTCAAGAGTTCGGAACAAGCGGCGATGCTCGCGCAGCTCAACGGCTTCTTCTCCATCGTCGAACAAATGAGTGCGGTCGACACGAGCGGTGTCGAGCCGCTGTACACACCGCTTTCAGCAGTGCAGGAGGTCAGCCTGCGCCTGCGCGACGACGTGGTCACCGAGCACGCCGATCGCGCGCTCAACCAGCGCAGCGCGCCGGCCGTGGAAGACGGCTTGTTCCTCGTCCCGAAGGTCATCGGATGACGCGCGAATTGCACGACATGGGCGTGGCCGAGCTCGGCACGGCGCTCGCGGCCAAGGCCGTTTCCAGCACCGAAGTGACGAAACATCTGCTCGCACGGGTTGCCGCTCACGAACATCTTGGCGCGCTGCTCGCCAGCGACCCGGCGCTCGCACTGCAGCAAGCGCAAACCGCCGACACGCAGCGCGCCGCCGGCCGCAGCGGTGCGCTGCTCGGCGTGCCGCTCGCGCACAAGGACATCTTCGTGACGAGCGAGTGGCCCACCACCGCCGGCTCGAAGATGCTGGCCGACTACCGCAGCCCGTTCGACGCGACCGTGGTGGCGCGGCTCGGCCTGGCCGAAGGTGGCGCCGGCATGGTCACGCTGGGCAAGCTCAACTGCGACGAGTTCGCGATGGGTTCGAGCAACGAGAACTCGGCTTTCCGCCCGGTGCAGAACCCGTGGGACGTGTCGCGTGTGCCGGGCGGCTCGTCGGGCGGCTCGGCTGCAGCGGTCGCGGCGCGTTTGATGCCTGCCGCCACCGGCACCGACACCGGCGGCTCGATCCGTCAGCCGGCCAGCTTCACCGGCGTGACCGGCATCAAGCCGACCTACGGCGTGTGCTCGCGCTACGGGATGATCGCGTTCGCCTCCAGCCTCGACCAGGCCGGGCCGTTCGCGCGCAGCGCCGAAGACTGCGCGCTGCTGCTCGGCGCAATGAGTGGCTTCGACGCGCGTGACGCCACCAGCGCCGAGCGCGCGCCACAAGACTTTCACGCCGCGATGTTGAAGCCGCGTGAAGGCGCGACTGCCGCACAGCCACTGAAGGGTTTGCGCATCGGCTTGCCGAAAGAGTTCTTCCCCGCCGCCTTGGCCGCCGACGTGAACGGCGCCGTGCGCGCCGCGCTGGCCGAGTTCGAGAAACTCGGCGCCACGCTGGTGGACGTGAGCCTGCCGCGCACCGAGCTGTCGATTCCCGTGTACTACATCATCGCGCCGGCCGAAGCCTCGTCGAACCTGAGCCGCTTCGACGGCGTGCGCTACGGGCATCGTGCCGAGAAGTACACCGACCTGCTCGACATGTACAAGAAGAGCCGCAGCGAAGGCTTCGGCGCAGAAGTGAAACGCCGCATCATGATCGGCACCTACGTGCTCTCGCACGGTTACTACGACGCCTACTACCTGCAGGCGCAGAAGCTGCGCCGCATGATCGCCGACGACTTTCAGGCCTGCTTCACGCAGTGCGACCTGATCGCCGGGCCGGTCGCGCCGACGGTGGCGTGGAAGCTCGGTGCCAACCGCTCCGACCCGGTCGCGAACTACCTCGCCGACATCTTCACGTTGCCCGCGAGCCTGGCCGGCCTGCCCGGCATGAGCCTGCCCGCCGGCTTCGGCGAAGGCGCGATGCCGGTCGGTCTGCAACTCATCGGCAACTACTTCCAGGAAGGCGCGTTGCTGCAGGCCGCACATGCATTCCAGCAGGCCACCGACTGGCACGCACGCACGCCGTCGGGCTACTGAACACACATGAGTACACCCGCATTGATCCGCGGTTTCGAGGTCGTCATCGGCCTCGAAACCCACGCCCAACTCTCAACGCAATCGAAGATTTTCAGCGGCGCGGCTACGCACTTCGGCGCCGCCCCGAACACGCAGGCCTCGCCGGTCGATCTGGCC
>JANYFX010000683.1 GCA_025359585.1 Rhizobacter sp.
GCCTGCAGCACCGTGTACATGTCGGCCACCTTGCCCTGGATCAGCTGGAACTCGCCGATGCTCTGGCCGAACTGCTTGCGGTCGTGGATGTACGGGATCACGTTGTCCATCACCGACTGCATGATGCCCAGCGGCCCACCGGTGAGCACGGCGCGTTCGTAGTCGAGGCCGCTCATCAAGACCTTGGCGCCGCCGTTCAGGTGGCCGAGCACGTTCTCGACCGGCACCTCGACGTTGGCGAACACCAGCTCGCCGGTGTGGCTGCCACGCATGCCGAGTTTGTCGAGCTTCTGCGCGATGCTGAAGCCTTTCATGCCCTTCTCGATCAGGAAGGCGGTGACACCGCGCGCGCCGAGTTCGGGCTCGGTCTTGGCGTAGACGACGAGCGTGTCGGCGTCAGGCCCGTTGGTGATCCACATCTTCGTGCCGTTGAGCAGGTAGTGGTCGCCTTTGTCCTGCGCCTTCAGCTTCATGCTGATCACGTCGGAGCCGGCGCCGGGTTCGCTCATCGCCAGCGCGCCCACGTGCTCGCCGCTGATCAGCTTGGGCAGATATTTGGCACGTTGTTTGTCGTTGCCGTTGCGCTTGATCTGGTTCACGCACAGGTTCGAGTGCGCGCCGTAGCTCAAGCCGACCGAGGCGCTGGCCCGGCTGATCTCTTCCATCGCGATCATGTGCGCCAGGTAGCCCATGCCGGCGCCGCCGTACTCGTCGCTGACGGTGATGCCGAGCACGCCGAGCGAACCCATCTTGCGCCACAGGTCCATCGGGAACTGGTCGGATCGGTCGATCTCGGCCGCGCGCGGCGCGATCTCGGACTGCGCGAATTCGCGCACTGCGTCGCGCAGCGCGTCCACGTCTTCACCGAGCTGGAAGTTCAGGCCGGGTAGGTTGTTCATGTCTTGTCTCCTGGAAGGTTCGTTCAGTGCCGCACGTCGTCGCGCCCGGTCACGGTCATGATGGTCGCGGTCATCGTCGCCACGAGTTTGCGCTCGCTGCTGCCGGGCTCGAACTGGAAGGCCTGGCCGTCGACGACGCTGATGGTGCGCCCTGCTTTCTTGACGACGCCTTCGCAGTGCAGCAGCGGCCCGCGCGCCGGCGCCAGCAGGTTGATCTTGAACTCGATCGTCAACACGCCGGCGCCGGCCGGCATCAGCGTGAACGCGGCGTAACCGCAGGCGGAATCGAGCGCGGTGGCGACCATGCCGGCGTGCAGAAAACCGTGCTGCTGCGTCAGGTCGGCACGGTGCGCGAGGGCCAGCACCACGTGCCCGGCTGCTATCGATTCGATCGTGACGCCGAGCGTCGCCATCGCGGGCTGCTTCGCGAAGGAGTCGCGCGTGCGCTGCTTGAAGTCGGGGTCGGGGGCGATCATGGCGGCACACACCTCGAAGTTGACGTATACGTCAATTCTAGCGACGGCGCTCTCTGCTCAGGTCAAGCCTGTTCCTTCTTCAGCCCGAGCGCGAGCAGGCGCCGCGCTTCTTTCTCTTGCGCGCGCACTTCGTCGAGTGTGGCGTGCAGGTCGGCCATCTGCTGTTCGAGCTGCTCGCGGTGCGTGGCCAGCACAACCAGGAATTTCTTCAGCTGCGGCTGCGTGTCGCGAGGCGACTCGTACATGTCGACCAGCTCCTTCACCTCGGCCAGCGTCAGCCCCAGGCGTTTGCCACGCAGCGTGAGCTTCAGGCGGGTGCGGTCGCGCAGCGTGTAGACGCGGTTGCGGCCGCTGCGCTGCGGCGTGATCAGCCCGCAGTCTTCGTAGAAGCGGATCGCGCGGGTCGTCAGGTCGAACTCGCGGGCGAGTTCCCCGATCGTGAAGGTGGAAGACATCTGGGTGACAGCGGCAGAAGTGAGGGCGACTTACACTGGCCCGGTTGACGTTTACGTCAAGTGTAGTGCGCGCAATCGTGAAGGCCGAACGAATGAACGAGCTCGAAAAACAGCTGAACTACCCCCTCGGCGACACGCTGCCCGCCATCGGCACCACGCTCGAAGTGGCGCCCGGTGTGCGCTGGCTGCGCATGGTGCTGCCGTTCCAGCTCGACCACATCAACCTGTGGCTGCTGCGTGACGAACAGGACGGTGTGCAGGGCTGGAGCATCGTCGACTGCGGCATCTCCAACGACCAGACCCGCGCCGCCTGGGAGCAGATCTTCGCGAACGAGTTGCAAGGCCTGCCGGTGCTGCGCCTGATCGTCACGCACATGCACCCCGACCACATCGGCCTGGCGCACTGGCTCACCGAACGCTTTGGCGTGAGGATGTGGGTCAGCGCCACCGACTACAACACCGCGCGCCTGGCAAGCAACTCCACCACCGGCTTCGGCGGTGAAGCGACCGCCCGTTTCATGGCCAGCCACGGTTTGACCGACGCCGATTCGCAAACGCAGATCAAAGGCCGCACCAATTACTACGCCAACATGGTGCCGCAAATTCCGAGCAGCTTTCGCCGGCTGATGGACGGCGACACGCTGCAGATCGGCGGCCGTTCGTGGGTCTGCCACGCGGGCTACGGCCACGCGCCCGAGCACATGTCGTTGCACTGCGCCGAGCTGGGCGCATTGATCAGCGGCGACATGGTGTTGCCACGCATCTCCACCAACGTGAGCGTGCACGAGACCGAGCCCGAGTCGAACCCGCTGCAGCTCTACCTCGACTCGATCAAACGTTTGAAGGCGCTGCCCGAAAGCACGCTGGTGCTGCCCTCGCACGGCCGGCCGTTCACCGGCCTGCACACACGCATCGAGCAGCTCGTGGCGCACCACGACGAGCGTTTCGCCGATGTGATCAAGGCCTGCGCCGAAGCGCCGCAAAACGCGGCCGACCTGCTGATGATCCTGTTCCGCCGAAAACTCGACTTGCATCAGACCACGTTTGCGATGGGCGAGTCGGTGGCGCACCTGCACGCGCTGTGGCTCGCAGGCCAGCTGACCCGCAAGCTCGACGCCGACGGCATCTACCGCTTCTCGCTCACCTGAGCGGAACGCCCAGGCTCAGGCCCGCGGTTCGGCGCGGCGCTCGAAGCGCGGGGCAACGTGCGTGAGTTCGGTGGCGACGAAGTCGACCGCCGCCTCGGGCACCATCGCCGCGGTGCGTTCGAAGCTGCGGAATTCGCGCGCCAGGCCGCGCGCTTCGTCGCGCGCGATCTGCTGGTCGAGTTCGACGATTCGAAGGGCGCAACGCTCGATCCATTCGGCGGTCGTCAAGGTGTTCATCACAGGTCTCCTTCGTTGGCTGGCGAATCTCTGTCCCCATGATCGCGCCGATCGGGCCGTTTCGCACCACTTCAATCAAGGGATGCGCGCGCACCGGCGCTTCAGATTTCGTCGATCGGGTTCGCCTTGGCCTCGAAGGAAAAACGATCGCGGGTATTCACGTAGAAACTCGCGCCGAAGCGGGCCACGGGAAAGTAGCTTTGCAGCCGCACGCGCCAGGTCTCGGTGTCGATCAACCCCTCGCGCGCGTGCAGCCGGCGCACCTGACCGATGAAAATCTGGCGGCTCGCGGTTTCCAGCGTTTCCCACAATGTGCACTCGAATGCCACGGGCGCTTGCGCGATGCGCGGCGGCGCGACCGCGTTGCAGGGCAGCGTGGTCAACCCGACATGCAAGAGCTCGCTCACATCGGGCGGCAGGCGCTCGCCGCAGCGGTGCATCTGCTCGGCCATGGCTTCGTCGGCGATGTGGACGACGAACTCCTTCGTGCGCACGATGTTCGCGGCCGTGTCTTTCAAGTGCCCGTCCTGCAGCCGGTTGATGCTGATCATCAGGATCGGCGGTTCTTCGCCGAGCATGTTGAACATGCTGAACGGCGCGGCGTTGACGACGCCGGTTTCGCCGAGCGTGGTGACGAGCGCGATCGGCCGCGGCACGATCAGGCTGGCCATCAGCTTGTAGCGCTGGTACTCGGTGAGGCTGGCGAAGTCGATGTCCATCAGCGGGGCTCCCGCAGGCTGTTCATCGTGTCCATCGCGTCGGCGATTCGGCCCGGCGTGGTGATCCACACCTCGCCCGGCGCGGTGATGGTCGCGTGCGAAACGATGTGGCGCAGCGCACGCCGCAAATGCCGCAGGCGGTAGGGCTGGCCGACGATGTACGGGTGCAGCGCGATGCCCATCACCAGGCCGTGCGGCTCGGCGGGTTTGTGCGCCTGCTCCAGCATTTCGTCGAACTGGTCGATGATCATCTGCGCGAAGTCTTTCGCGTCCATCTGCCGGCCCATGATCATCGGAATGTCGTTCAGCTCCTGCGGATACGGCACGGCCCAGAGCGGGCCGCTGCGGGTGTTCATCAGCGTCGGCTGGTCGTCGTGGCACCGGTTCAGCGTGTAGCGTAAACCCGCTTCGCGCAGAAGGTCGGGCGTGACAGCGCTTTCCGAGATCCACGGCGAGAGCCAGCCGTCGGGGGCCTTGCCGTGGGCCGCGGCCATGCGCTCGCGGCATTGCACGATCAAGGCGCGCTCGGCGTTTTCGTTCAGATCGGATTGGCGCTGCGAATTCGTGTGGCCGTGGGCGATCAGCTCATCGCCTCGCGCAGCGAAGGCGTCGACCACCTCGGGGCAGTGTGCGTACAGTGCCGTGTTGATCAGCGCGCCGGTCGGCAACGAAAGCTCGTCGAACAGGTCGAGGCAGCGCCAAACGCCAACCCGGTTGCCGTACTCGCGCCACGCGTAGTTCAACACGTCGGGCTGTTTCGACGCGGGTGCGATGTTGGCGCCCAGCCCTTCGCCGAACGCGAAGTGTTCGATGTTGAAGCCGACGTACACCGCCAGCCGCGCACCGTTCGGCCAGTGCAGCGCCGGCCGGCGCGTGATGGCCGAGTAGCCGAAGCGGCCGTGGTGGGGCAGCGTGCCGCTCATGCTGCGCGGTAGCCCTTGAACACGTCGCGCAGCGGCGCTGCGGCACGCGGCGCCGGCTGCGAGAGCGAGCGTTCGATCTCGTTCAGGTGCCGGCGCGTCTCGGTGGCTGCCGCCGCGCTGCCGGCGCCGGTCAGCGTCACCAGCAACTGCTGGTGGCTGTGCGCCACGCACATCGGCTGGCCGGGCGCCTTGTACAGCGCCATCAGCAGCGAGGTGGTCGGCAGCAGTTCGTCGAGCAGGCGCACGAAGATCGGGTTGCCGCTCATGCGGGCGAGTTGCAGGTGGAACTCGCCCGAGAGGCGAATCGCCTCCTGCTTGTTCTGACGTGCTCGGCTGCGCCGGCATGGCCGACCTGTGCCAGGCGCTGCAACAACGCCTGGGCGTGCCGGTGATCGACGGCGTGGGCGCGGCGGTGAAGCTGGCCGAAGGGCTTGTGGCGCTGGGGCTGGGGACGAGCAAGCTGGGGGACTATGCGGCGCCGCTGAGCAAGCCGTACGCAGGGCTTGCTGCCCCGTATTCGCCGCGCTGAAACGGCGCGTGGCGCGTCAGTCGAAAACCGGAACGACCCCGTCCTTCAAGCTGCCGCGCGCCACCTCGTAATCGGGCACGACAGACCGCACCACGTCCCAGAAACGCGGGCTGTGGTTCATCTCGCGCAGGTGCGCGAGTTCGTGCGCGACGACGTAGTCGATGGTCGACAACCCGAAGTGAATCAGCCGCCAGTTCAGGCGGATCGACCCGTCGGCACTCGCGCTGCCCCAGCGCGTCTGCGCCGACGACAGCGACAGGCGCGTGTAGCGCACGCCGAGCTTCTGCGTGTAGAGCTGGCAACGCTCTTCGAACACGCGCCGCGCCTGGCGCTGCAGCCAGCTCTGCACCACGTCGCGGATCTGCGCGGCGGTGGCGGTGTGCGGCAGGCCGATGTGCAGCGTGAGGCGCGGTACGCCGGGCAAGGATTCGCCGTCGGTGTTGAGCACCGCACCGCCTTTGGTCAGGCCGGCGCGCGCGTCGAGCACCACGATCACCGTTTCGCCGAGAAAGGGAATGCTGGTGCCGTCGCGCCAGTCGACCTTGGCTTGCTGCAATCGCTGCGCGCGCTCCTGTTGCTCGGCAAGCTTGCGCAGGATCCAGCCGGCCTTCTCACGCAGCGCAGCTTCGATGTCGCCGATGCCGACCCACTTCGGCGCGTTGACGCTCAGGCCTTCCATGCCGACGATGAAGCCGATGCTGCGGCGCCGCGCGCGCTTGAGCGCGTAGGCCACCACGTGTTCCTGCAGGCGGATCTCGCGGTCGGCCTGCGGGTGGCGGAACATGGCGGGGACGAGCACGCTGAAGAGGGCCACGGCGTCGGGAACTGGAAGCGTTGGGATGGGTACGGCTTGCACAGGCGTGGGCGGCAGCGCCTCGGCCACCACGGCGACCGCCGGCACCGGTTCATCGAACAGCGAAAGCTGCGATGAGCCGGTGGCCGGGGTCGCGCGGCTCATGCTCTATTCACCCCAGCTGCGGCCACCACTTCCGAAGCCGGATAAGCCTCGGGATCGAGCCGCCGCATCTCGGCTTCGATCCAGGTTTCGACTTCGCGCATCAGCTCGTCGGGCTCGCGGCCTTTGGATTCGATCGGGTGGCCCACCGACAGGTCGATCACGCCCGGCCGCAGGATGAAACTCTTGCGCGGCCAGCAGCGCGCCGAGGTCACCGCGACCGGCAGCACCGGCCGGCCGGTCGTGATGGCCAGGCGCGTGCCGCCGGCCTTGTAGACACCCCGCCCGCCACGCGCGGCACGCGTGCCTTCGGGGAACATGATGACCCAGTGGCCCTTTTCCATGAACTTGCGGCCCTGCTCGGCCACCAGGTTCCAGGCCTGCGAACGTTTGCTGCGGTCGATGTGGATCATGTCCATGCGCGCCATGGCCCAGCCGAAGAACGGGATGTAGAGCAGCTCGCGCTTGAACACATAACAGAGCGGGTGCGGCATGAGGCCGGGGAACGCGAAGGTCTCCCAGGTCGATTGGTGTTTGGGCAGCAGCACCACCGGGTAGTCGGGCAACCGGTCCATGCCGTGCAGGCGCGCCTGCACGCCGCAGATGACCTTGGCGCCCCAGATCGACAGAGTGAGCCAGCCCACGCACAGCCGGTAGACCGTGTCGCCACGCGCGAAGACCGAAACCACCAGCACGGCCAGCGCCCAGGGAATCACCGTGACCGCCATGAACAGCACGAACAGCGCCGAGCGCACCGCATAGAAAAACGTGGCCATCAGTCGAGCCTCCCGAAACCGGAGTCGGTTTCGCCGCTGACACCGCGATCGTGGCGCTCGCGCTGGATCAGGAAATCGGCGAACGCCGTCAGATCGTCGTGCACCTGAGTGCCCGCGACCAGCGCGCACAGCTCGGCGAGCTGCACGTCGTTGAGCTGCGCCGCCTTGCCGGTGCGTACCAGGTGCGGCCGGCAGCCGACCGCCACACCGGCCTGCAGGTCGCGCAGGCTGTCACCGACGACGGGCACGTCGGCCAGGTCGACACCGAAACGCTCACCGATCTGCACGAACAGGCCCGACGCCGGCTTGCGGCAGTTGCAGGCATCTTCGGGCGCGTGCGGGCAGAAGAACACCGCATCGATGCGCCCGCCCTGCTTGGCCAGCATCTGGTTCATCTTGACGTGCATTGCATTGAGCGTGGCCATGTCGAAGGTGCCGCGGCCCAGGCCCGACTGGTTGGTGGCGACCACGGTGTGCCAGCCCGCGTGGTTGAGCCGCGCGATCGCTTCGAGCGCGCCGGGAAGCGGCACCCACTCGTCGGGCGACTTGACGAAGTCGTCGCGGTCTTCGTTGATCGTGCCGTCGCGGTCGAGGATGATGAGTTTCATGTTTTTGATTCTTCGACGCGGCGCTGCGCCCAGGCGACGATGGCATTGATCGGTCGCTTCGAGTCGATTTGCCTGATCCGTTGCTCCAGAGTTGCGGGAGAGATCATTCCCTCCTTCAACATCACAACGATGAAACGGGCGTCCTTCGCACGCTGCGCAACACACTTGGACACCGCCAAATCGTGCATGTCCGGGCACACCACGGTCGTATCGCCGAGGTAGTGGAGCGAGGCCCGATCCATCCAGTCGGCAGGCATCACCGCAGTGTCCGGACTCACGCCGTCGGCGTAGTAGCCGAAGGTCTCGTCAAATTGCGACAGCGCACCTATGGCGCCCTCGATGAGATCGGACTTCTCCGGCGCCATCGCCGGATAAAGATCGAGCTCTCTGGAAACGAGCAAGTCAGGGTGCGCATCGGGATAGGGGAGCAGGACAGCCTGGCTGCCGACGACCACAAAGGACCGCTCCTTCGTGATGGCGGAAGCTGCCCGAATCACATGTTCGAGCTGTTCGCGCGTCATGAACGGCGTGCCTCGCGCAAGAGTTCGCGGCGCTCGGTTTCCGAAATCAGAACGCCGATCGGAGAGACGCTGCGCAACACCGTGGCGTGCTCGTCGTCCGCGCAAATCACACTCTCGAAGTCATCGATGGGCATGACCAGCAGCCGCTCCCATTCATCCCAGTAGAGGTCCGACCGGGTACGGCCAGACTGCTCACGCCACCGACGCAAAAGCGCCTGGACCTCGCCGATGCGCGCCGGCTCTGCGCGCAGTCGTGTCATGGCCAGGCGGTGTGCGGCCTGCAGGAATACCTCGATTCTTCGCTGACGATCCATGGCCTGGATTATCCGGCTTGCGGCTTCAAGTCGCGAGCTTGGAGAGATCGGCGACGCGGTTCATGGCGACGTGCAATTGAGCGAGCAGGGCGAGGCGGTTGGCCCGCAGGGCCGGGTCTTCGGCATTGACCATCACCGCCTCGAAGAACGCGTCGACGGGCTCGCGCAAGGCGGCGAGTGCCTGCAGAGAAGCGGTGTAATCCTCCCGCCTGAAAGCGATATCGGCCTTCGTCTCCACGACCGACAGGGCCTGGTGCAGGTCGATCTCGGCCCGCTCCTTCAGCAGTTCGTGCGACACGGCCGAGAACTGCGTGCCTTCGCTCTTCTTCAGGATGTTGCCCACCCGCTTGTTGGCGGCGGCAAGCGACGCTGCTTCGGGCAGCGCAGCGAAGGCGCGCACCGCCAGGAGCCGCGTGTTCACGTCGGCCAAGCGCGAAAGCCGCAACGACAACACGGCGTCGACTTCCTGTGCGCTGTAGCCTTGCTCGCGCAGGCTGCCAGCGAGGCGGTCACGGATGAAGTCAAGCAGCGCGGCACTCGGATCCGTGATGGCGGACCCGAAGGCCGGTATCGACAGCGCGATCAATTGACGCAGGTCGATCGGAATCGACCGCTCGATCAGCATGCGGATGAGGCCGAGCGCATGGCGCCGCAGGGCGAACGGGTCCTTGTCTCCGGTAGGCAACCGCCCAACTCCGAACAAGCCGACCAGCGTTTCCAGCTTGTCTGCGAGGGCCACGATCAGCCCGACATTGCCGCGCGGCAAGGTGTCACCGGAGAAACGCGGTTTGTAGTGATCCTCGACGGCCTCGGCCACCGCTTCGCTCTCGCCGTCATGGCGCGCGTAGTAGCCACCCATCACCCCTTGCAGTTCGGGAAACTCGCCAACCATGTCGGTCAGAAGATCGGCCTTGGCAAGCTGCGCAGCACGGTCAGCGGGCTCGATCAAATTCTCGTGACCGAAGGCTGTTTCGGCGATGGCCTTGGCGATCGCGCGCACGCGCGACACGCGCTCGCCCTGCGTACCCAGCTTGCCGTGGTAGACCACCTTGTCCAACCCCGCCACGCGCGATTCGAGCGTCTTCTTGCGGTCCTGGTCGAAGAAGAACTTCGCGTCGGCCAGACGCGGGCGCACGACGCGCTCGTTGCCTTCGATCACGCGGCTCGGGTCTTCGGGGCGGATGTTGCTGACGACGAGGAACTTGTTCGTCAACTTGCCTGCGGCGTCGAGCAGCGGAAAGTACTTCTGGTTCGCCTTCATCGTCAGGATCAGGCATTCCTGCGGCACGTCCAGAAACTCGGGCTCGAACTGGCAGACGAGCACGTTCGGGCGCTCGACCAGCGCCGTTACTTCGTCGAGCAGCGCGGAGTCTTCAATCGGTTTGAGGCCTTGCTTCGCGGCGGCGGCGTTCAACTGGCGCGCGATCTCGTCGCGGCGCGCGACAAAACTCGCGATCACAGCGCCTTGGGTTTCAAGCTTCTGCGCGTACTGGTCGGCGTCCAGCAGCTCAATCGGATCGACCGCCGCTTCGAACCGGTGGCCGTGCGTTTGCCGACCAGCCCGGAGGCCCAGGGCATTCACCGGCACCACTTCGTCACCGTACAGTGCCACCAGCCCATGCGCCGGACGTACGAAGTGCACGCTGGTCCAGCCGTCGGCCAGCTGGTATTGCATGACCTTCGGGATCGGCAGCTTGGCGAGCGCTTCGTCGAGCGCTTTCTGCAGGCCTTCGGCCAGCGTGGCGCCGGTGACGAGGCTGTCGAAAAACAATGCTTCGGCCTTGCCGTCCATCTGGCGCTTCAGGTTCGGCACGGCCGACGCATCGGCCCCGACACTCGCGAGCTTTTTCAACAACGCAGGTGTCGCTTCGCCGACTGCGTTCAAGCCCACAGCCACCGGCATCAACTTCTGCGACACCGCCTTGTCGGCCGCCTGCGCCTGCACAGCGGTGACATGCGCGGCAAGCCGGCGTGGCGACGCGAACGGCGTGCTCACCGAAGCTTCGGTGCACAAGCCTTGCACTTTCAAACTTGCGGCCAGCGCGCTCGCAAACGCCTCACCCAGCTTCTTCAACGCCTTCGGCGGCAGCTCTTCGACGAACAGTTCGACGAGCAAATTCTTCGTCGTATTCATCAAGCGGCCTTCTTGTCGGAGTGCTTCGCCATCTGCGCCAGCACTTCTTCACCCCAGGCCTTGGGTGCCATCGGGAAGCCGAGCCGGGCGCGGCTCTCGAGGTAACTCTGCGCCACGGCCCGCGCCAGGTTGCGAATGCGCCCGATGTAGGCCGCGCGCTCGGTCACGCTGATCGCGCCACGCGCGTCGAGCAAATTGAAGCTGTGGCCGGCCTTGAGCAATTGCTCGTAGGCGGGCAACGCGAGTTGCTGCTCCATCAGATGTTTTGACTGTTTTTCGTGGGCGCTGAACGCGCCGAGCAGAAACTCCACGTCGCTGTGCTCGAAGTTGTAGGTGCTCTGCTCGACTTCGTTCTGCTTGTAGACGTCGCCATAGCTCAGGCCGTCGGTCCACGTCAGGTCGTAGACGTTGTCCACGCCCTGCAGGTACATCGCCAGGCGCTCCAGGCCGTAGGTGATCTCGCCGGTGATCGGCTTGCAGTCGATGCCGCCGACCTGCTGGAAGTAGGTGAACTGCGTGACTTCCATGCCGTTCATCCAGACCTCCCAGCCCAGGCCCCAGCAGCCGAGCGTGGGGTTCTCCCAGTCGTCTTCGACGAAGCGCACGTCGTTCGCCTTCAGGTCGAAGCCGAGCGCTTCGAGCGAGCCGAGGTAGAGCTCGAGGATGTTCGCCGGCGCGGGCTTGAGCACCACCTGGTACTGGTAGTAGTGCTGCAGCCGGTTCGGATTCTCGCCGTAGCGGCCGTCCTTGGGGCGGCGGCTCGGCTGCACGTAGGCGGCTTTCCAGGGCTCGGGGCCGAGTGCACGCAGGAACGTGGCGGTGTGGCTGGTGCCGGCGCCGACTTCCATGTCGTAGGGCTGAAGTAAAGCGCAGCCCTGCGAACTCCAGTAGTCCTGCAGTTTCAGAATGATTTGCTGGAAGGTGAGCATGCGCTGGCGGTCTGCGTAAACCCTTGATTCTAGAGGGCTGGCGGGCTGCTAGCCTCGTGTCATGACGACCCAGCAACTCATCCTCAGCGCGGTGCTCGCGACCATGGTGTTCTCGGTCGCGCTCGAGCTGAAGCTGGCCGACTTCACCCGTGTGGCGCAGCAACCGCGCGCAGTCGTCTGCGGTTTGATCCCGCAGTTCGTGCTGCTGCCAGTGGGCACCTGGCTCGCCACGCTGGCGCTCGACCTGCCGCCGAACGTCGAGGCCGCGATGATCCTCGTGGCCGCCTGCCCGGGCGGCTCGCTCAGCAACGTGATCACGCATTTCGGGCGAGGCAACACGGCGTTGTCGGTCAGCATTTCGGCGGTGGCGGCGGTGCTGGCGCTGTTTCTCACGCCGTTCAACTTCACCTGGATGATGAGCACGAACCCGGCCACCGCGGGCTGGATGCGCACGCTGTCGATCGACCCTTCCGACATCTGGTGGAGCCTGCTCGCGCTGCTGGCGATTCCGATGGCTTTGGGCTTGACGCTCGGCGCCCGCTGGCCGGCGTTTACCGAGAAGATCCGCAAGCCTCTGGGCACCTTCAGCATCGTCGCGCTGCTCGCGTTCATCGCGCTCGGCCTGATCAGCCAGCGTGCGCTGCTGACGGCGCAGATTGTTCCTCAGCTGGTGATCGTGATCCTGCACAACGCCAGCGGCCTGCTGATGGGCTGGCTGTGCGCGCTGGCCTTCCGCGTTGCCGAGCGCGACCGGCGCGCGATCATGATCGAAGGGGGCATGCAGAACTCGGGGCTGGCGCTGGGCATCATCGCGGTGCAGTTCAACGCCGACCTCGGCATGGTGATCATCGCGAGCCTGTGGGGCATCTGGCACATCGTGTCGGGCCTGACGCTCGCCATTTTGTGGAGGCGCAAGGATGCTCGACTGGCTCATTGAAGGTGGCACGGTTGTCGACGGCACGGGCGGCGCGCCGTTCACGGCCGACGTGGGCGTGCGTGACGGCCGCGTCGTCGCGGTCGGAAAGATCACCGAAGCGGCCCGTGAGCGTGTCGATGCGAACGGCGCCTGGGTCACCCCCGGCTTCGTCGACATCCACACCCACTACGACGGCCAGGCCACGTGGGACGAGACCTTTTCGCCGAGCATCCACCACGGCGTGACCACGGTCGTGATGGGCAACTGCGGCGTCGGCTTCGCGCCGGTGCGCAAGGGTCATGAAGCCGACCTGATCAAGCTGATGGAAGGTGTGGAAGACATTCCCGGCGCGGCGCTGGCCGAAGGCATCCGCTGGAACTGGGAGTCGTTCCCGCAGTTCATGGATGC
>JANYFX010000746.1 GCA_025359585.1 Rhizobacter sp.
GAGCAGGCACCCACGGGCGGCGGCTTCGCGCACTCCCGGAGCCGGTGGCACCATTCACCATCAGCGCAGGTTGACCAGCGTCTGCATGATCTGGTCTTCGGTCTTGACCGTCTGCGCATTCGCCTGGTAGACCCGCTGGGCGGTGATCATGTTGACCAGCTCGTTGGTCAAATCGGTGTTCGACGATTCGAGCGAACCGGCTTGCAGCTTGCCGAGGTTGCCGCTCGCCGGCGTGCCGACAACCGGGTCGCCCGAAGCGAAGCTGCGCGCCCACAGGTTGCCACCGAGCGGGCTCAGGCCCTGCGTGTTGCGGAAGGTGGCGAGTTCGATCTGGCCGGCCGGTTTGGACTGGCCGTTCGAGTAGGTCGCGGTGACCACGCCGTTCTTCTCGATCGACAGGCCCGAGAGTTGGCCGGCGGTGTAGCCGTCCTGCGTCATGCTGGTCACGCCGAAGGGCGAGCCGAACTGGGTCGCACCGGTGAGGTCGAGCGCCACGCCCGGGATCGCCAGCGTGGCCGCGCCGGCGGCGTTGGTCGTGGTCGGAATGTTGATGGTCACGCTGCCGACAGGCGAGGTCGGCGTGCCGCCGTTGCCGGGGAAATTGATGGTCGTCACCGGCGCCGGGTTGCCTGCGCCGTCCACCGCCACCGAGGTGCCGTTGGCGGTCGCGAAGACGTTCCAGGTGTCGGTGGCCGACTTCTGGAAGTAGTAGGTCAGCGCCACGTCCTGGCCCTTGGCGTCGAACACCGTGACCGAGGTCGCGTCGTTGTAGGTGTTGGCGTTGGCGAAGTCGATCAGCGGTGCGGTGGCCTGCACCGTCACGGCCTTGCGCGCATCGAGGTTCAGCTCGACCACGTTCTGGCCGGTGGGCTGGGGCTGCACTCCCGAAGTCGGCAGCTGCAGCGGCACGGCCGCGCCGGGCTGGATCACGCCCTGCGCATTGGCCGGGTAGCCGATCAGCTTCAGGCCGGCGTTGCTGATGATGTTGCCGTTCTTGTCGGCCTGGAACTGGCCGTTGCGCGTGTACAGCGTCTGCGAACCGTTGCTGACCTGAAAGAAGCCGTTGCCGTTGATCGCCACGTCGAGCGGGTTTTCTGTGCTGGTGATGTTGCCTTGCGTGAACTGCTGCGTCACCGCGGTCAGGTTCACGCCGATGCCGATGCTGGTGCTGCCACCACCACCGATCGCGTTGGCGTACATGTCGGCGAACTCGGCCCGCGACGCCTTGGCGCCGATGGTGTTGGCGTTGGCCACGTTGTTGCCGATGACCTCGAGGTTCTTGCTCGCGGCGTTCAAGCCCGACAGGCCTTGCTGGAAGCTCATGGGGTGTCCTTCGTGTGAAAAATGATGGGGTGAATCGCTTCGGCCGGCGGCGGCATCAGTTGATCGCCTTGACGCTCGTGTAGGCCACCGAGGCACCGCTTTCGAGTTCGAGCATCAGCTCGTTGCCCTGGGTGCTGACGGCGGTGACCTTGTCGCGCATCAGCGCGGTGCTGGTCAGCGTGTTGGCACCGCTGGTGGCGGTGACGCGGAACGTCAGGTTGCTGGTGGCGTCAGACGTGCCCGAGGGCCAGTCGAAGCTGTGCATGCCGGTGCGCTGCGCGCCGAGGTTCATGGTGTCGAGCACCTTGCCGGCGGGGCTCAGCACCTCGACCTTCACGGCGTCGGCCGCTGCCGTCAGCTCGAAGCCGCCTTGCGCCACGCCATCGGCGATGTCGAGCTTGTTGCCGGCCACGATCACGTCCTTGCCGAGCAGCGAGGCGCCTTGCAGCGACTGCATCTGCAGGAACTGGCTCGACAGCGTCTGCACGCTGGTGTTGAGCGTGGCGATGCCGCTCACGGTGTTGATCTGCGCGATCTGGCTCGTCAGCTGCGCGTTGTCCATCGGGCTCAGCGGGTCCTGGTTCTTCAGCTGCGTGACGAGCAGCTTCAGAAAGCGGTCCTGGCTGCCGGCGTCCGACGGGTTGGTGACCGAGCCCGCGGCGTTGTTCGCCGCGTTGCTGCTGTAGACGTTGTTGACGGCGGCCATGTTCATTGACCCATCTGCAATGTCTTGAGCAGCAGCGTCTTGGCCGTGTTCATGACATCGACGTTGTTCTGGTACGAGCGCGAGGCCGAGATCATGTTGACCATCTCTTCGACCGCGTTCACGTTGCTGTAGGTCACGTAACCTTCGGCATCGGCGGCCGGGTGCTTGGGGTCGTGCACACGCCGCCCTGCGCTCTGGTCTTCGCTGATCGTGCTCACGCGCACACCGGCGCTGGCGGCGTCGTTGCCGCTCGCGCCCATCAGCTCGGTCTGGAACGTGACCTGGCGTGCCTTGTAGGCCTGGCCGTCGGGGCCGGCCACGGTGTCGGCGTTGGCCAGGTTGCTGGCCACCACGTTGAGCCGCTGGCTCTGCGCGCTGGCCGCACTGCCCGACACGTTGAAGATGTTCATCATGGACATTCAGGTCTCCTTCACTGCTGGCCGGTGATGGCGCTGAGCGTGGTGCGCACGTTGGCGTTGATGAAACGCAGCGTGGCTTCGTACTTCACCGAGTTGTCGGCGAAGCTGGCGCGCTCGCGGTCCATGTCGACGGTGTTGCGGTCGAGGTTGGTCTGGCTCGGTGCGGCGAAATTCAGGGTGCTCGTGCTGCGGCCGACGCCGCCCGCGCCAGCGCCGAAGTGGCCCGGCTGGCTCGCGATCATCACGGCAGCCGACGAACCCGTGCCGGTGGCTTCACGCAGCGCCTGGGCGAAGTTGATGTCGCGCGCCACATAGCCCGGCGTGTCGGCGTTGGCGATGTTGCTGGCGATCAGCCGTTGGCGCTCCGAGCGCAGGCTGAGCGCCTGGGCCTGGAAGTCGAGCGAGTCGGTCAGTCGGTTGAGCATGGCTGCCCTTCAGAGTGGTGCCCGAGGCAAGGAGCCAATGAGCGATGTGACGGGATTGTGGGCAGCCCATCTGAAAACATAAGCGCGAACAGCGGCACAAAGGTCGGCCATTTCCAGGCCTCGGCAGAAAGCCCCGCCATCTACATTGACGGTCATGCCCACCGTGCCCGCTCTCACCTTGTTCGGCCCGCTCATGCGCGCGCTTGCCGTGGCGGTGCTCGTGCTGGGCCCGTGGCCCGCCGCAGCGCAAGAAACAAACAGCACCGACACGGCCAGCGCGATCGATGCCGGTCTGGAGCAGCAGATCCGCCAACTCGCGCTCGAAGGCAACCACGCCGGCAGCGCCGGTGCACCGCGCCTCGAAGTCAGCGTGGGTCAGCTCGACCCGCGCCTGCGCCTCGCGCCCTGCGCGCGGGTGGAACCCTATCTTCCCGAAGGCATGCGCCTGTGGGGCAAGGCCCGCATCGGCCTGCGCTGCACCCAGGGCCCGACACGCTGGAATGTCTACCTGCCGATCACCGTGAAGGCCTTCGGCCCGGGGCTCGTTGTCAGCGGCAACGTGGCGGGTGGCAGCGTGCTGAGCGAATCCGACCTGACGCCGGGCGAGGTCGATCTGGCCGAAGCCGGCTCGACCGCCGTGACCGACATGCGCCTGGCAGTCGGCCGCGCGGCGAGCCAGACGCTCAAGCCCGGCCAGAGCCTGCGCCAGTCGCACCTGCGGCCGCGCCAGTGGTTCGCTGCCGGCGAGACCGTGACGGTGTTGGCGCTGGGCCCGGGATTCAGTGTCTCGGGCGAAGGCCAGGCGCTGAACAATGGCGTGGAAGGCCAGCCGGTGCGCGTGCGAACCGAAAGTGGGCGTGTGCTCACGGGGCTGGCGGTCGGCGAACGCCGGGTGGAGTTGGCGCTGTGAAATTTGCCTTCGATGGCGCGAGCGCCGAAGAAAAGTCTAAAGTCGCCGCAGCCCGCGCCGATACACAGTGCATGTTGAAAGGTCTGGGCAGTTCCCGGACCCTTTGGAGAGCACCATGAAGATCGGCAACAACCCAGAAAAACCGGCAGCGCTGCCCACGGCCCCCAGCCCGGCAACCGCGACCGACGCTTCGAAGACACAAGCCTCGACCGCCATTCCGAGCACCGCCGACGCCAGCGCCAAGATCGCGCTGTCGAGCGGTGCCACGAGCCTGATCTCGGGCGGCTCGAACACCGAGTTCGACGCCGAGAAAGTGGCCCGCATCAGCCAGTCGATCGACGACGGCACGTTCAAGATCAACGCCGAAGTCATCGCCGACAAGCTGATCTCGAACGCGCAGGAGTTGCTGGTCAAGAAATGACGCCGGGGCTGAAAAGCCCCCGCCCTCCACTGCCCGCTGTTTCAGGGCATCACCGCCAGATCACCACGGACACGCGCCGCCGATGTTCACACCGGTCATTCCATCTTCGCCACCCAGCCCCGAGCTCGAAGGGGCGCTCGCCGCGGTCGAACTGCGGCTGGCCGCGCTGGGTGCCGCATTGCACGCGCGCGACGGTGCCGGCATCGATCTGCACGCCAGCGAACTGCACCGCGCATTGGCGCGCGCCGTCGAACATTTCTCGCGCGCCGCGCACGCGGGCAGCGTGCCCGTGGCGCTGCGCTTGCGCCTGGCGAGCGCCAGCGGCCAGGTGGCGGCACAGCGCGAATCGCTGGCGCGCGCCACGGCCGCGCTCGACCGCGCGATCGACGTGCTGATGCCGCGTGACGGCGGCACGCTGTACTCGACCCTCGGCAGCGCCGACCGCAC
>JANYFX010000765.1 GCA_025359585.1 Rhizobacter sp.
ACCCTTCACGCACGAGACCGCACTCATCAAGGTGCAGAAAGCCGAAGACGCCTGGAATAGCCGCGACCCGGAGCGCTGCGCTGCCGCCTACACCGTCGATTCGGTGTGGCGCAACCGCTGCCAGTTCTTCAGCGGGCGCGATTCGATTCGCGCTTTCCTCACGCGCAAGTGGGAAAACGAACTCGACTACCGGCTGAAGAAGGAGCTGTGGGCCTTCACCGACAACCGCATCTCGGTCCGCTTCGAGTACGAGTGGCACGACGAAGGCGGCGACTGGTTCCGCTCGCACGGCAACGAGCAGTGGGAGTTCGACGAACACGGGCTGATGCGCAAGCGCGAGGCCAGCATCAACGACGTGGCCATCACCGAGGCCGAGCGAAAGTTTCGCTGGGCTCGAAACTGAGCCGATCAATCACACCAACGAATGGAGCAACAAAGATGAACCGCAACGACGTCACCGAAATGATCATCGAGGCCAAGGTCAAGAAGGGCCTGAAGTGGGAAGACGTGGCCAGGAAGGTCGGCCTCAGCAAAGAGTGGGTGACGGCCGGGTGTCTGGGGCAGATGACCTTCGATGCGAAGCAGGCCAAGATCGTCGCGAAGACTTTCGGGCTGCCGGCCGAAGCCGAGAAGTGGCTGCAGGTCGTGCCTTACAAGGGCTCGCTGCCGACGAGCGTGCCGACCGATCCGCTGATCTACCGGTTCTATGAACTCATCAGCGTGTACGGCACGACCTTCAAGGAGCTGATCCACGAAGAATTCGGCGACGGCATCATGAGCGCGATCGACTTCAAGATGGATTTGCAGCGTGAGGCGGATCCGAAGGGCGACCGCGTCAACATCGTCATGTCCGGCAAGTTCCTCTCGTACAAGACGTATTAAGACGGACACGCTGCGCGTGCCGTCCTGATTCGCCGCGTTCGAGCGTCACGGCGCTTCGCGCCATGACGCTCAACTTGGCGGGCTGACTGCCGTCAGCTTTCAGCTGGGCAGCTTCGCTGCCAGCAGGTCGATCTTTTCGATGACCGGCGGCGTCGCGAGCAACGCCGCGGCGTTGGCCATCAGCGCGGCGGCGATCGGGCCGTTGAGGTGAGCCTGGCGGCCGGTCTCGTCGGCGAAGGCGTCGAACACGCCGAAGGTCGAGGGGCCGAACTTCAAGGCGAACCACGCCGTCGTGCCGGCTTCGGCATTGGCCAGCGGCAATGCGCCAGCCAGAAAATCGGCGACAGCGGTTTCCTTGCCGGGTTTGGCTTCGAGGCGGACGAACAAGGCGAGCTTGACCATGGGGTGTTCCTTTCCGTGAACGGTTGCGAGGAGCGCAGTCTGGTTCCGCGAGCGCGATTCAGCGAGTGGCAAGACCGACATCGTTGATATCATTCCTGCCATGCGACTCCACCTGCTCGTGCTCGACGGCGTGTTCGATCTCGGCCTGGCCGCGCTGACCGACACGCTCAGCACCGCGAATGAACTCGCAGCCACGCTGCCCGAAGCACCGCCGCCGATCGAACTCACGCTTGTCGGTGTGCGCAAGCGCGTGCGCACCGCGCAAGGCCTGAGCGTGCCGGTGCTGGCGGCCGCCAGCGTGCGGCGGCCCGATGTGGTGCTCGTGCCCGCGCTCGGTGCCAAGATGCCCGACACGCTCGCCGCGCGTCTCGAGCTCCCGGACGTGGCCGACGCCATGCTCGTGCTGCAGCGCTGGTCGCACGCCGGCGCGACGCTCGGCGCGGCCTGCACTGGCACTTTCCTGCTGGCCGAGAGTGCGCTGCTCGACGGCCAGCGTGCCACGACCTCGTGGTGGCTGGCGCCGATGTTCCGCCAGCGCTACCCGCAAGTTCTTCTCGACGAGTCGCGCATGCTCGTGAACTCCGCCGGCTTCACGACCGCCGGTGCGGCGATGGCGCACCTCGATCTGGCGCTCGGCGTGGTGCGTGGTCGCAGCCCGGCGCTGGCCGCGCTCGCGGCGCGTTACCTGCTGGTCGAAGCGCGCGGCTCGCAGGCCGAGTTCGTGATCCCCGATCACCTGGCGCATGCCGACCCGGTGGTCGAGCGCTTCGAGGGCTGGGCCCGGCAGCGGCTGGCCAGCGGTTTTTCGCTCGCCGACGCAGCGCGCTCGGTCGGCGCCAGCGAGCGCACGCTGGCGCGCCGGCTGCAGAGTGTGCTGGGCAAAACTCCGCTGTCGTACTTTCAGGACCTGCGGGTCGAGCGCGCCGTGCACCTGCTGCAGACCAGCGCCGACAGCGTCGACCAGATCGCCACGAAGATCGGCTATGCCGACGGCGTGACCTTGCGCAGCTTGCTGCGCCGCAAGCTTGGGCGCGGCGTGCGCGAGTTGCGCGCGAGGGCTTGAACGCGCGCCCGTGGCGCACCGCGCCGGGGCGGCATCGTGCTTGCATGAGTTCTTCGGCCGCATCGCCAGATGCACCGTTCGGAGGATTCGCCATGAACGACCACACCATCTCGCTGGTGCGAGAAAGTTTCGATCTGGTCACGCCGATCGCGCCGCAGGCGGCGGCGTTGTTCTACGCCAACCTGTTCGAAGCCGACCCGCAACTCAAGCCGCTTTTCAAGGGCGACATGGTTGTGCAGGGCCACTCGCTGATGCAGATGCTCGAACTGGCGGTGAACATGCTCGACCAACCTCATGTGCTGGTGCCCGCATTGCAAGACCTCGGCCGGCGCCATGCCGGTTACGGTGCGCAGGATCATCACTACGACACGGTGGGTGGCGCACTGCTGAAGACACTTCGGCAAGGCCTGGGTGCGGCCTGGGCGCCCGACGTGGAAGAAGCCTGGACGGAGGTTTACGGCGTGTTGGCCGGAACGATGAAAGAGTCGGCCGTCGTCGCAGCCTGACCGAGACCGTCTGACGCAGTCTCAGGCCGCCAGCGCGGCTTTCGCCAGCAGCACCTCGACATCACCGAGGTCGGGTGCCTCTTCGCTGCGGTAGCGCAGCCGGGCCTCGCGGTCGAACACGAAGACCTGCGCGGTGTGCGTGCCGGGCCGCGCGGACGCGCCTTTCATGAAGCTGGCGAGCCGGTCCACGTCTTTCGCGTCGGCGACGGCGGCAAGCCAGGCGTCGTGCCGTCCGAAACGGTTTTGCCATTCGGCGACGCGGGCCGGGCTGTCGCCCAGCACGTCGATGCTGATCGACAGCAACTGCACCGCGTTCGAGCGCAACCGGGTCGCGAGCGCACCGAAGAGCGCGCCCTGTGTCGGGCAGATGGCACTGCAGCCGGTGAACATCAGCTGAACGGCCGTGACCTTGCCGGCGATGCTGTCGGCCAGCGTGCGCGTGCGTCCGTCGGTGCCGGTGATGTGCAGGCGCGGTGCGCTCCGCCACATCGGCCGTTCGCTGCCTGCGGGCTCGGTCGCGGCCGATCGGGTCAGTGCGCCGGACAGGGCCCAGGCACCAGCGAGCCCGATGAAACGCCTGCGGCGTGCGAACAACGGATCGGCCTGCATGCCCGCCACCTCAAGCCGCCAGCGGCAGCGTGAAACGGTCGGCCGTCGCGACCAGCTCGCCCGCTTCCTGCCGCATCGACATCGCCGCTGCCGTGGTCTGCTCGACGAGGGCCGCGTTCATCTGTGTGTCCTGATCGAGTTGCGCGACCGCCGCGCTCACCTCGCCGATGCCGCGGCTCTGCTCCGACGCCGCAGTCGACACATCCGCCAGCAGCCCGCTCATGGCCTGGGCGTTGCGAACCAGCTCGCTCATCGTCTCGCCCGCCGTCTGCACGATGCGTGTTCCCTGCGCGGTCTGCTCGCCTGGCTGGCCGCGCATCACTTCGGCGCGATCCGCGTGGCGTCGTTCGCGCTGTGTTCGGGCCCGGCGCTCTGGTTGCTCGGCGAATGGTTGACCGGCCGCTTGGGCGTCAACCCGCTCAACCGCCTGCTGCACTTCACCGGGCAGTGGGGGTTGGTGATGTTGCTCGTCACGCTGACGGTCAGCCCGGCGCGGCGCCTCTCGGTGGCCTTGTCGAAGGCCGTTCATGCACGCTACGGCAAACGTGTTTCCGACTGGAACTGGCTGATTCGCCTGCGCCGGCAACTCGGCCTGTTCACATTTTTCTATGCCAGCCTGCATCTCGCCGTCTACCTCGCCTTCGACGCCGGCTTCGACGCGGGCAGCGTGCGCGACGACGTTCTGGAACGGCCCTTCATCCCGCTCGGCTTCGTCGCCTTCGCGCTGCTGGTGCCGCTGGCCGCGAGCTCGAACCGGGCCGCGATCAAGGCGCTCGGGCGCCATTGGCAACGACTGCACGCACTCGTCTACCCGATCGCGATTCTGGCGATGGCCCATTTCTGGTTGCAGATGAAGGTGGGGCATTTCGCACCCTGGCCGTATTCGCTCGCGCTGGTGCTCCTGCTCGCCTGGCGCCTGAGCGACAAGCTGGCCGGTGTTGAAGTGAAAGAGCGCGACGCCGGGGCGCCACCTGCCGGTTCACGTGCTGAACTTGGCCGCGCCTTGTCAGACCGTGAAGGGCCGCGACCCGGTCTTCACCCGCACCGGCGGCCGGGTGCCGACATAGGGCAGCACGGCGCCGCCGGTGACATGACCGGCGATCAGCTTCGCCTGCCGCCCGACCGGCTCGATGAAACGCAACGCCTGCCCGTCGATGCTGATGCAATCGCCGAGCGCGTGGATGTTGGGCACGTTGGTGCGCAGCGTGAGCGCATCGACGGCGATGCCGTTGTGCCAGTCGAGACCCGCGCTGTGCGCGAGCCGGCCGGGGGTTTGCAATCCGGTGGCGGCGATCACGTGTTCCGCGTCGAAGCGCTGGCCGTCTTCGGTGTGGACGCTGCACACCACGCCATTCTTGTCGACGTTGGCGATCCGCACACCACCGACAAAGCGCAGCGGCAGCCCGCGCCACGCGTCGAGCAACTCGTTTGAAGCGGCTTCGCCGAGCAGATTGGCCAGTGGTAAAACATTCACGTCGAGCAAGGTGACCGCGTGACCGGCCAGCGCCAGGTCGTTCGCGAGTTCGCAGCCGACCAGGCCGGCGCCGGCGATCAGCACGCGCTGTGGCGCGGCCGGGTTCGGTTCGCCGAGCGCTTCGCGAAACTTCAGGTAAGCGTCGAGGTGGTTGATGCGCCAGCACAGCGCGGCCGGCAGTTGCACCACCTCGCGCGGCTCGGCGCCGTGGGCGAGCACAAGGTGGCGGTAGCGCAGGCTGCCGCGGGTCGTGCGCAGCGTGTTGGCGTGCGTGCTCACGCTGACGGCATGGGTGCGTGGCAGCAAGCGCACGTTCAGGCGCCGGGCCGCCGACGAGGCTGGCTCTTTCACCAGCGCCGACAAGGCCAGGCCCTTGGCGAGCGCCACCGACAGCAGCGGCTTGTCGTAGACCGACGCATCGCAGGCCGCGACCAGCGTGATCGGCACATCGGCATCACGCTCGCGCAGCGCCTGCGCCATCTGCCAGCCGGCGCGGCCCGCGCCGACGATCACCACGCCGGCATCGCCGCGCGTGCCGGCGGTCTGGCGCGGGGCCGTGGCGCGGCGCTCGATCGCCGCCGCCTCGTACGGCTCGAAGTCGACCTTGGTCACGCCGCAGAGCGGGCAGGCCCAGTCGTCGGGAATGTCGTCGAAGCGCGTGCCGGGGGCCAGGCCGCTGTCGGCGTCGCCCTCGGCTTCGTCGTAGATCAGGCCGCAGGCGCGGCAGATGAAACAACGAAAAGCAGCTTCGACAACGAGGGCGAGCGTCATGCCGGCATCTCGGCGGCGCTGAGCCGCGCGATCTCCTTGCGCAGGTGCTTGATCGCCGGCGTGACGATCGCGACGAAGTGCGATTCGCGCACGCGGCGTTGTACGGCCGAGCTCATCAGGTAACCGCGAGCGCCCTGATGCAGCAGGGCCGACTGCGCGGCGCGCAACGACAGCTCGCTGGCGTGCGCGCGTGCGTCGAGCACGTCGATCAGGAATTCCTTGTGATTCGCGTATGGCGTTTGCGCGAGCCGCATCGTGCGCTCGGTCAGCGCGTCGAGCTCGGCCTGCAACTCGTCGGGCCGGTCTTCGAGAAATTCGTTGACGTGGCCGAGCTGGCGTTCCACCTGCCACATCGAATCGATCGCGCCCTGCGCCACGCCCAGGCCCATGCCACATTGAAGCAGGATGAACGCGGCACGGATGCGGCCGATGAACGGGCGCACCGGGTCGGCGATCATCTTGTCGGCAGCCACGAAGTGGTCGGTCATGCGCACGGCATACGTGTTCGTGCCTTCCATCGCCGAGAACGACGGGCAGTTGCGCAGCTCCACGCCCTGGCCGTCGCAGTGCACGATGAACATCACTTCGCGTGGCGCATCGCCTTCGACCACCGCGACGGCGCCGAAGTAGTGATCGGGCCCGAGGTTGCTGACCCACGGCAAGGCGCCGTTGACGATGAACCCGCCCGGCACTTCCCGCGCTTTCAGCAGCAGCGTTTCGATGCCGGCGAAGGTCTTCATCGGGTTGCTCATGCCGGTGGCACCGAGCGTGTGGCCGGCCACGTGGTTCGCCAGCGCCGCGCCCATCAGGGCCGGGTTGCCCGACTGTTCCATGTAGACGCCGCACACATCGTGGCACCAGACCATGAAGCCGGTCGCGCCGCACACGCGCGAGACTTCGGTGATCGCCTGGATCGCGGCGCCGAAGTCGGGCGCTTCGCCGCCCGCCGCCATGTGCGCGCCGAAAGCACCGAGCTCACCCAGGCGTTGCAAGATGCCTTTCGGATAGATGCCACGCCGGTCGATGTCGTCGGCCAGTTCGGCCAGCGGGCCATCGGCCAGGGCGCGCACGGATTGCAGCATCGCGTCAACGGGCTTCGCGACCGGCGCGAAGCCCACGCTTTCCATCACGGCGGACATGGTGCTTTTTCTTTCAGGCCAGGTCGATCGCGAACGCGATCGGGTTGCGCATGCTGTTCGCCACCGGCGAATACATGTTCGCGTGCTGCACGATCTCGTCGAGCACCTCACGCGTCGCGTCGCCTTCCACGGCCACCTTCACGCGGATCGCCTGGAAGCCCATTTCGGGCGGCAGCTTCGCCGCGCCGCCCGCACCCCAGGCGGCCGGGTTGCCGATGTCGCCTTCGATGAACAGTTCGAGCTTGCTCAGGCGCACCTGCTTCCAGGCGGCGACCGCCGTGATGCCCACCGCCAGGCAGCCACCGAGCGCGCACAGCACGATCTCGCCGGGCGCGGGCGCGGTGTCTTGCCCGAACAGGTGCAAGGGTTCGTCGACCACGACCGGCGCGTGTTGGCCCACGTGGCTGAGCGTGCGGTACTGGCCGTCGACGACGGTGTGGACCTTGTTGGTGCCGCGCGAGGCCGGGTTGTTGCGGCCCTTCTCGGCGAAGGCCATCAGGCCATCGCGGTCGATCGGGCGCAGGTAAGTCTTGACGGTGTTCACGGGTTCGATGACGGCGGACATGGTGGGGTGGGCTTCCGTGGTCAAAGGGTCAGGCGGCCATCGCCAGCTTGGGCTTGGCTTCAGCGAACGGCAGGCCGCTCTCGATCGGCAGCGCCGGGTCGCGCGACCATTCGTTCCACGAACCGAAGTACATGCGCACGTCGCTGAACCCGGCTTGCTTCAACGCGAGGAAGGTGTTCGACGCGCGCGCGCCCTTGAAGCAGTAGAGGTAGACCGTGTCGTCGGTCGAGATGCCGGCGGTCGCCGCTTCGGCCTTCACTTCGTCGGGCGACTTGATCATCGGGCCCTGCGCCGAAGGCTTCATGAAGCGGTACCACTCGAGCCACTTTGCGCCGGGGATGCGGCCTTTGCGCGGCGCGTAATCCTTGCCGTAGGGCGAGGAGCTGTCGCCGATCCACTCGTCGATGTCGCGCACGTCGAGCAAGACGGTGTTGGTGCCGAGCGCGGCGAGCATCTCGTCCTTCGTCAGCATCACGTCGGCCATCTTCAGGTCGGCGGGGAAGGTCGCGGGCGTCGGCGTGACGGTTTCCGTCGAAGTGGCCAGGCCGCTCGCCTTCCAGGCCGAGTAGCCGCCGTTCAATACCTTGATCTTCGGGTAACCGAGCCAGGTCAGCAGGTAGTAGCCGCGGCACGACTGGCCGTAGCCGCTGTTGAGCGCGTCTTCGTAGAACACCGCGGTTTCCTTGCCCGACAAGCCGACGGCGCCGAAGTGCTGCGCGAACGTGCCCTTCAATTCGCTCAAGCCTTCGGCGGTGGAGGTGGCGAGGAAGGTGAAGATCTCGCGCAGGTTCACGGCACCGGGAATGTGGCCGGCGAGGTAGGTGTCGGCGTCGCGCGTGTCAATCACGACGACGGGTTCGCTGTTCATCAGCGTGCCGAGTTCGGCGGGTGAAATCAGGACGGTGGCTGCGCTCATCAGGTTCTCCGGTGGGTGGGGGATGCCTGTCTTTTGCAACGTGCGTGCCATCTTTGTCGGCACCCTTCAAATCAACCGCCAACCCGCATGGATGCTGGGTTTGTGCCGAAATGACCGATCCCGGAAAGAGCGGGTTGTTGGACAAAGTGGCGACGAAATGTTGCCAATCTGTCGGGCTTCAGGCGGGCGAGCCGGTCCCCGAAAGCCGGCGCCAGCGGTAGCCGAACTGGCGCGGCGTCATGCCCAGCGACTGCGCGGCGCGCGACTGGTTGCCACCGTGCAGCGCCAGCGCCAGCGCGAGTTCCTGCGCGCTGTGCGAATGCAGCTCGCGGTATTCGCGCACCAATGGGTTGGTGGTGACCGCCGCAGTGCGCGCCGTCGGCAGCGGCGCTGGCGATGCGGCTGCAGCCGCCGGCAGGAAGCGCCTGGCCTCCGCTAGCGAGATCACCGTGCCGTTGGCCAGCAGCACGATGCGCTCGACCACGTTCGCCAGCTCGCGGATGTTGCCCGGCCACGGGTGCGCTTCGAGCGCGTCGAGCGCTTCGGGCGAGAGGTGCACGTTGCGCTGGTTGGCCTGGTTGGTGCGGTTCAAAAAATGCAGCGCGATCGGTCGGATGTCTTCGCGCCGCTCGGCCAGCGAGGGCAGGTGGATCGGGATCACGTTGAGCCGGTAATACAGGTCGCGCCGGAACAGGCCGCGCTCGACTTCGCTCGCGAGATCGCGGTTGGTCGCCGCCACCAGGCGCACGTCGACTTTCACTTCGCGTTTGCCACCGAGCCGCACGATGCTGCCTTCCTGCAGCGTGCGCAGCAGCTTGGCCTGCATCTGCAAAGGCAGCTCGCCGATCTCGTCGAGAAAGATCGTGCCGCGGTCGGCCTGCTCGAACCAACCGGCGCGCGCGCTCATCGCGCCGGTGAAGGCGCCGCGCTCGTGGCCGAACAGTTCCGACTCGAACAGCGTGTCGGGAATGGCGGCGCAGTTGACCTTGATAAAGGGCGCGTCCCGCCGCAGGCTCGCCAGGTGCACGGCGCGCGCGAACAACTCCTTGCCGGTGCCCGATTCGCCGAGCAGCAAGACGCTCGCGGACGCCTGCGAAACACGCTCCAGCTCGCCGAGCGCCTGCAGCAAGGCGGGCGAGGTGCCGATGATTCCGTAGCGCGCCGCTGCCGATTCGAGCGCGCGCGTCAGCAGCGCATTGCGGGCTTCGAGCGCGCGGGTCCTTTCTTCGACCAAGGAGCGCAGCTGCAGCAGCTGCCCGGCGAGCGTTGCGAGGATCTTCAACACCGCCACGTCGTCGTTCAGCAAGCGGTGGCGGCGCCGGATGCGGTGCACGCCCAGCACACCGACCGTGCGCCGGTTCACTTCGATCGGCAGCGCGATGAAGGCGACCGTTTCCTGCGGCAGCTTCGAGCGCTCGACGGCGCGCGCCAGAAAGCGCGGTTCGGCGTCGATGTCCTGCACGATCATCGCCTGGCCGGTGGCGAGCACCGCGCCGGTGATGCCTTCGCCGGCAGCATAACGCCCGCGTGCCATCTCGGCTTTGGTCAGCCCGTAGGCAAAGCGGATCGACGACGGGCCGGCGAGCACGCGGGTGGCGCTGCCACCATCCGCCACGTCCACGCCATCGGCCAGAACCACACGCCCGCGGTTCAGACCGAGCAGTTCCGAGAGCAGATGCAGCATCTCGCGCAACACCACTTCGGGCGCGAGGCTTTGCCCGACCAGGCGCATCACCTCGCTCATCAGCAGCAACTCCTGGTCGCGCCAGGGCGGGTCGGCGCTGCTGCTCGATGCGTGTTGGAGGGCGGTTGAGGCAGGCATGCCCTGACCAGAGCAAAAAGCCCGCCAGCCCGGGAAAAGTCAGTGAGCCGCCTGCGCGCCCCACAGCTGCTTGACCCGCGCGTCGCGGCCGCAGCTGCTGCGGTAGTACTGGTAACGCAGCGGGTTCTTCTTGTAGTAGTTCTGGTGGTTTTCCTCGGCCGGGTAGAAGGCCGTGGCCGCCACGATCTCGGTGACGATCGGCTCCTTGAAGGGTTTGCTCTTTTCC
>JANYFX010000008.1 GCA_025359585.1 Rhizobacter sp.
CCACCAGACGCACGACGCCGCCTGGCCTCCCGAGTGCGTCACGGATTGCCTGGATGCCGTGTGTTGCGTCCATCGCTTCAGACTTGGCGGACGAGCGCGCGATCACGCGACCGGCATCGTCAGCCAGATACTCGGAGGCAACAGGACTTCGGGACCAATTGCCGAATGGCTTCCAGCCGGACAGCGGCTCCTCGATCTGCTCACGCAGCCACAACGCGACTCCGACGTGCTCGTTGGTCCAGTTCGCCAGACGGTCGCGGTCGTAGAAGTCCACGACCGCCGCGTCGGAGGCATTCGTGCCGACCAGAGCGCGTTGCATCGCATCACGGCGGTCTTTGAGCGCGACGTCGCTGACCGAGCCTCGAGAACTCACGATGATGTACGCGCCGCCGGCTTCGACGATCGCTCTAATCGAAGGGCGGAGTTCATGGGAGGGTCCAGGACACATTTCCGCAGTGACTGCGGCCCGAGACATGTCCGTCGCCTTGGACTGAAACCCCGTCAATGGGCATTGCACAAAGTCCGGCAGAGGCAAGTGCGGCACTTCGACTCGAACGTCGATCCCTCCATCGGGTGAGTCTTGGTGGCCTCCTGCCGTGATGCCCGACAGCGGAAGGCCTTGGCGGAGTAGTTCCGCGCGCGACAGCTGCACAATGAGTTCACGAAGCTGTACGTCGGTCAGTCTCGCGATGTGGCTACCGTCTATTTCGAGCATCTCGAATCCTGATACGGTGACTTCTCATCACTTGCTTTGCAGAGTTCTTCGACCAGCGGCATGGAGTCCATCTTGATCGAGGCGGTCACTTCACCGTACCAGCACCTGTCACTCGGGGTGACGCGTACGTTCGCTGCGTCGTCGCGACCGCATTTGCCTCGAAGGCTTTGTAGGCAACGAGCCCCCGACTGATCCTCGCGTCCGAGATGGGGAGCCGAATCGGCTGTTTGTAGTCTCGAATCTTTTCACCCCAGAACGTCTGATACATCAAGTCGTGCATTTTTAGCCGCTTGATATGCGCAGCCCTCTCTAAGAGGCCCGATCGAGCCAGGAGCGAGCGAAGTTCGCCCTCTGAATCGAACGTAAGAGCGGTGAGGAAGAAATACGACACCTCAACGTACGTCAGTTGCGCGAGCACCAAGTTTCGGTATTGGGCGAGGGCGGCGGCCTCAGGTGCGCCCTCGACTAAGTGACCGAGCAAAACCTTCAGCGTGTTGATAAGCCTTCCCTGTCTGTCAAGCTCGACCGTGAGAATCTTGAAATTCCTGAAGTACAGGTAGTCCAGCACCTCCAAGTCCAGCCGTGTTAGCTCGTTCGTCTGCAGCCGGTTCTGAATCTCATGCGGTATGACGTTTACTCGCTCCTTCTTCACCGCGGCCAGTGCACGATCGACCGAGCCCCGCAATAGCGATCGGCCAGTTAACGATCTTGATGCATTCGACACCTCGCTGAGCGTCTCTTTGTACAGGGAGAGCAATCTGAACAACGTCTCCTCGAAGCGCAGCTGTTCATCCTTGCGTCGCTGCTCCGTCAGCTGCCTTTCCTGCAGCGCCAACTGCCTCTGTTGCAATACGAGCGTGAGGATGAGGCCGCAGAACCCAAGTCCAGTGAAGAGAGAGGTGACTGCTCCGAAACTGTCACCGAATTGGCCCGCTTGCCCCACATCGTTAGCGGCAGGTTGTGGCAAACGACTGGCGAACCAAATGAAAAAGCCAATCACGGCCGCCATCGGTGTAAGCCACCAGAGCTTCACGAGTAGCGCAAGTACTGTGCGCACCGATAGCCGTGTCTGGCCGAAGTTTGATGCCATAGTCCTCCCGTTGCTTTCCGCGCGACCAGCACGGCGGCAGTCTAGGACGGATTCTGACTATCTAGGCCGAAGAAGGCGAGCCTCAACGGGAGTTCGATGGCCCATCACGGACCGCACTTCGTGCGCCTCATCCGTTTGGTGGATGCAGCCAAGTTACCTTCGGCCGGACATCTCGTGATCGACACGACGACTTGGCCGAATGCTGCCAGCCGACCTGGCGTGCTCGATCGACCCAGCAGTTGAGACTGGTTGCAGCCGATCAGGGTTCGCCGGCCAATGGCAGCGGTCGCCGATACCCGTCGTTCGCTGGTCGCACAGCCGAGAGACCGGTGTAGCTCAAGACCTGCCGGGCGGTGACGAACAGACGGCGACCTGGTCTCGGTTCATCCGGGTGAGTTGACCAGCGACAGCTTCCGTTGGCTGCGATGGGTCACTGCCGACCCTAAGCGGTCTTTGACGAATGTCCGCACTCTGTAGCCCAAAACAAGAGGCTGCGCGCTCACAGGGAGTCTAGAGAGCTGTGGTAGACGCTTCGGGTCGACGATACTCGGTCGTCAAATAACCCGCGGTAGCGGGCAAGCCAACGCAACCGAGACTTAGACACTTGATCTCATACGATTGGATGGCCATCAACGGGCCGGCAGACTTCGAAAAACTGACAAATTTGATTCCGAAGGCGCACGGTGGCGGCCATGTCATCTCGCTGCTGCGTCGAATCCTAAATGCTTCGGTGGCAGCAGTTCTTGTCGAGTATCCGTATGTCGACAAAGACTACCGGAGCACCTACTACGTGTATTACGCCAAGAAAGCTCGGCCCTTCGACTCCTCTTGCGTCCGGCTTCACCTCTTCACCAAGTCAGCGAGCTTCGATGCAAAGACGGCATTGCTGACGCTACCGTCGATATCGACGGGTCACTACCTTGGGTGCGTAGTGCTCAGGCCGACCTACATGCAGACGATTGTGAAAGCAGTCATCGATCCTGATGCCCTTCACAAAACGGAGACGATGCAGGTGATCGTGGCGCCGCACAAGGTGCATCTTCTCGGCCACACGCTCTCTGTTCGGGGGTTTCCCTTCGCCGAACAGGCCTCCGATGTCGCGGTGTGCGCCCAAACGGCCTGCTGGGGCGTGCTGCGTCATTACAGCGAACGCTGGTCCATTTACCGCGAGTTCACGCTGTTCGAAGTGAGTTCGATGGGGCTCTCCGGGGGAGTGGGTGGGTTGCGCGCGGCGAGAGGCTTGTCCGCAAAGGAAATGGAAACCATCCTGCTCGCGGCGGGCACTTATCCGACCATCGTCGCCAGAGGCGAGGATGCCGACCAATATGTGCGCGAACTGATGGGCTGGTTGGAGTCTGGATTTCCGGTCATCGCCATGCTCGACCGCTCGCACGCCGTCACCGTCATCGGGGTCACCAAGAACATCGTCTCTCCCGTCCCCGCGAAGCAGTCTCTGAGCTCCTGGGGCGAGATCAGCGGCCTGGTGGTGATGGACGATGGCACCGCCCCGTACCGCGTGATGCCAGTCTGGAGAACTGATTCGACTACCGATGAAGTCCAGGACACGTTCGAGGATGTCTCCCACTTCATCGTCGCGCTTCCGGAAAAACTCACATATCCGTCGCTGTCCGTCGACCGCATGGCCACGAAGTTTTCTTCCGCGCCACCGGCCGGTTTCCTGAATCTCTACCGTCAGGGCTGTGCGGTCAGGTACTTCGTGACGACGGCGGCGGCACTCCGGCGGCATGCCTTGGCCAACGTGTCCTCGTACTCGCAGGAAATTCTCGACATGTACATGCGGACGGAGCTTCCGCAGTTTGTGTGGGTCATCGAGTTTTCATCGGCAGATCACGTCACGAAGAACCAGGTCATATACCGATTGGTCGCTGATGCCACCGCGAGTCCGATGGAGGCCTTCCCTGCGTTTTTCGTACACTCGATTGCGAATGCCCTGGTTATCGATGACATCCCTGGCAAGCGGCTGAAAAGGAAAAACTTCTCGCCGGTCGGTGACGTGATGTCGCGGATGAACGGCGATCTCGTTCCCTTCGGCCCGCATGTTTTTTGACCGGCGCTATAAAAGCATTGCCCTCGGAGGGAACTGTTCGAATTGAAGGAACCAAAAGGTCGGAGCCCCTAAAAACATAGGCACCCAAGGTTCGGACCACTTACGTTGTCTAGTCGCCGAGCGACGCACACGCCAAAGAGCTACGCGCCCCCCTGCGACGACAGACTGCATTGCAGGCCAAGCTGTTTGGTTGGATTGTGTTTTGACTTAATTCGACTGGTGGCGATCTGACTAGATTGCGGCCGCTCTTCGCCGAAAGATGACCGAGGCGCCGCTTGCGTTGCATCGCCAGGCCCACAGTGCCTCGCTGACGCCGTAGGCACGCGCGAGGTAGGCGGCGTCTCTGCCCGAACGCAGGCCCATTAATGCAGCGGGCTTCGGAACGAGCAGGATGCCGCCCAAGCAGATGGCCTCGTCTTCGAGTTCTTTTGTTCTTGACTCCGACCCCCCGCCGTGCAGATCGGACATCGGGTGTTGAAGCAACACGTGCGCGACCTCATGAGAAACATCGCTCTGCTGCCGTGCTTCGGATCGGGTGTCGTTGTGCAGGATCGCTCGCCCCGCCCTCCATGGAATGCACAAACCGTGTACTTCGTCGTCGAGGGCCTGGAGCATCGCCGAACTCATCTGCCCGCTGACCTTTGCAAGGGGCAGCAGCTCGCTGAACGGCAGGACTGGTATCGCCAAGTGCTCGGCAAGTGCAAACGCGCATAGCGGATCATGCGGAGCGAGGCCCATTTCCCTGCGCAGATTGATCGCCAGACCTTCTGCATAGCTTTTGAATCCTCGCTCGAGCATGCTCAGGCCTTTTTCTTCTTCATCTGGTCATACGCTGCGCGAACGATGCCTTCGAGGGCACCCTTGGCCTCAGCCGAGAGGTTGCGGTCGGCGCGAAAAATTGCGGCGACCTTCAGAACTGTGTCAGGGCTAGGGTCAGAGTTGTTGATGCCCTCAACGTAATCTGCTGGATTCAATCCCGACCAGGCTGACAGAGCTGCCAAACTTGCTGCGTCGGGTCCTTTCCCTTGCGACATTCGCGTGAGCGTCGATGCGCCAACACCGGTTTCCTTGCTCACCTGTCGCCAGTTGATGTGCCTTGCGTCGACCGTGACGCTCAGCGCCTTGTAATACGCCTCGCCGTCGAAGCCCTTGTTTTCCGCCATGTACGTCCTCCGGAATAATTGCAAAAGTGGAATTGACTTGCTGAACAGAAACGCGTACAGTCTGCTCAGCGGTTGCACTTTAGCAACAAAGCACCTGTTTAGCAACGGAGGCCATCATGGCTGAGCACGACGAACGCGAGAGCGAAAACGGTCACGACAAGGAGCCCAAGACCTTCCCAGTCAAGGTAAACAACAAGCCTGTCGAGCTGCCGCGCAAGGAAATGACCGGGCATGAGATCAAGCATGCCGCCATCGCACAGGGCGTGCAGATCCAGGAGGACTTCGTCCTGCAGGTCGAAAAGGAAAACGGTGAATTCGACAACGTCGGCAACCACACGGAGGTCAACGTCAAGAAGCACACCGTTTTCACCGCCATCGCGCCCGACGACAACTCTTGAGGAGCAGCCGTGACACCCAGCGTTGAAGCGTCATTGGATGGCCTGCGCAAGGCCTTCCCTGGATCGACCGTGTCCGTTCTTGCTGAGGACGGGAACGGAGGTGCCTTCGTCGCGGTCGAGACGGTTGCTCTCGGAGCGCGGTTCGTGCCGAGCACGACCTGGGTCGGCGCGCATCTCCCATCCAACTTGCCCTATGCCGACATCTACCCGGTCTTCATCGGGGGTGACGTGAAAAAAGCGGACGGAACGGCGTTCGTTGCACCCGTCACGCCGACGCCTTGGCAGGCGCGTCCCGCCTGGCAAGTTTCCCGACGCAACAACAGAATGATGACGGGCCAGACTGCAGCCGCGAAGTTCGTCAAGGTCCTGGACTTCTTGCGGACAATGCCATGAGCGCGGGCAAGGTGGAGGTGCGTTTTGCGCAAGAGCAGTTCGATCGACTGTACGGGCACCTCTACCCGGGCGATGACAGGGAGCACGCGGCCGTGCTGCTCGCCTCGCTTGTGGAGCGCAGAGGCAAGCCGGCGCGACTTCTGGTCCGTGAAGTCATAGTTGCGGTCGATGGTGTTGACTACGGTGTGTCACCCGAGGGCTACGGGCGCGTGCAAGCCTCGTTCATCAACCGCGCCATCATCAAAGCCAGTCGTCAACGCCTGGTGTATTTGCATGTTCACAATCACCTGTCCGACCGGTCGGTGGCATTTTCGCGAGTCGACATGGCGTCTCACGAGCGTGGATATCCCGCGCTCCTCGATATCGCCGACGGAATGCCTGTTGGCGCTCTGGTATTCGGCGCGCGATCGTTGCAGATTGACCTCTGGTGGCCGGACAAAACAAGGAGCTCATTGTCGCGGTGTCTGGCGGTCGGCTCGCGGGTGACGCGTCTCTTTTCCTCTCCGAAGGAAGCGCCGAGAGCCGCTTACAGCCCGGAGGTCGATCGCCAAGTTCGGTTTCTTGGCGAGGAGGGCCAAGCGCTGCTGGCAGACGCCACAGTCGCCGTCATCGGGTTGGGAGGAGTCGGCTCGATGGTTGTCCAGGATTTGGCAAGGCTAGGGGTCGGCAGGCTTCTTTTGGTCGACACCGACCGTCTGGAGGCTTCGAACCTCTCTCGTGTCGTCACTGCAACGCATGCCGACGTCAAGGCCTCGCGCTTGAAGACTGAACTCGCAGAACGGTACGCGCGCGCCGTAAACCCTGCCATCGCAGTCGAAAGCATCGCCGGTGATATGGCCGATGA
>JANYFX010000015.1 GCA_025359585.1 Rhizobacter sp.
GGGCGCGACTGCCCGGCGGTGTCGCTCTACGTGACGATGGACGAGGCCACCTTCGCCATCCAGAGCAGCGAAACGCGGCTCGAGCGTGTGCCGATCGCCGCGAACCTGCGCCACGACCAGCTCGACAGCGTGATCACCGAAGCCTCGCTGAAAGGCGAAGCACCGGCCGAGTACGAATTCGCGCTCGAACTGGCCCTGGCCTTCCGCCTCGCCCGCCACCTGAAAGCGCAGCGTGAATTGGCGCGGGGCAAGCCCGAGAACTTCAACCGGCCCGACTACAACTTTCGCCTCGAAGGCAATGACGGCCGCGAGCCGCAGGGCGGCGAGAAGGTGCTCATCAGCACGCGGCAACGCGGCTCGCCGCTCGACCTGATCGTGGCCGAAGCGATGATCCTGGCCAACAGCACCTGGGGCGGCTGGCTGCACGAGTGCGGCGTGCCCGGCATCTACCGCAGCCAAGCCAGCATGGCGCCAGGCGTGAAGGTGCGCATGGGCACCAAGCCCGCGCCGCACGCCGGCATGGGTGTCGCGCAGTACACCTGGGCCACCTCGCCGCTGCGGCGTTATGTCGATCTGGTCAACCAGTGGCAGCTGATCGCCTGCGCGCGCCACGGCCGCACGGCGGCGCTGGCCGCTCCCTTCAAGCCGAAGGACGTGCAGCTGTTCTCCATCATCTCGGCCTTCGATGCGGCCTATGCCGAATACAACGGTTTCCAGTCGGGCATCGAGCGTTACTGGACGCTGCAGTACCTCGCGCAGAACGGCATCACCGAGCTGAACGCGGTGGTGATGAAAGACGGGCTGGTGCGTGCCGACGATCTGCCGCTCGTGTTCCGCACACCCGGCACCGAGAGCCTGCCGCGCGGCGCGCACGTGCGCGTGGCGGTGGGCGGCTCGGACCTGCTGACGCTCGACATCCACGCCAGCCTCGTCGCGCGGCTCGACGATGTGGCAACGGCTGCAACGAGCCCGACGAACGATGCCGACGCCGACGATGCGGCCGACGACGCTGGCCCGCTGTCCCTCGCCATCGACCTCGCGGGCGATGGTAGCGAGACCAGCACGGCGCAACCTGCGGACGTGGTCACCGCCATCTGAAACCCATGCGCCTGCCGAAAAAACACTCGACGCTGCAGATCGCGCTGATCGTTTCTTTCGGCCTGCACGCTGTGCTGCTGACGGTGCGCTTCGTCGACCCCGAGGGTTTCAACCGCGTGTTTCAGGACACGCCGCTGGAGGTGATCCTCGTCAATTCACGCTCCGGCGAGCCGCCCGAAAAAGCGCAGGCGATCGCGCAGGCGAGCCTGGCCGGGGGCGGCGAAGCCGAAAAGGGCCGCGCCACATCGCCGCTGCCACCCTCGGCGCTGGTCGAGATCGGTGAGTCCAACGAAGACGCCCGCAAGCAGATCGAGCAGTTGCAGGAAGCACAACAACAACTGCTGGCGCAGATTCGCCGCGAGCTTGCCTTGTTGCCGGCACCCGACCCTCAGCGTGACCAGGGCACACCGGAAGAGCGCTCGCAGGAAGAGCACCGCCGGCAGTTGATCCAGTTGCTGGCCGAGATCGAAAAACGCATCAACGAAGAAAACGCGCGCCCGAAAAAGCGCTACATCAGCCCGGCCACGCGCGAAGAGGTCTATGCGATGTATTACGACCAGCTGCGCCGCAAGATCGAAGACCGCGGCACACGAAATTTCCCCGAAAACCAGGGCCACAAGCTGTACGGCGAGCTGACGATGAACGTGACCATCGACTCCGAAGGCCGCGTGCTAGACCGAGGTCGTGCGCCCGTCGAACTCGAAGCTGCTCGACCGCCGTGCCATTGCCATCGTGCGGGCAGCGGCGCCGTTCGGGCCGTTCAGCTCGGCGATGCGGCGCAAGGCCGACCAGCTCGTGATCACCTCGCGCTTTCGCTTCACGCGCGACGAAGCGCTCGAAACGACCTTGAGCGCCACACCCGGAAACTGATGTCGATGGACCGCTACGTCGTGGCCGGCAACCCGGTCGAACACAGCCAGTCGCCCTTCATCCACGCGGAGTTCGCGCGCCAGACCGGTCAGGCGATCGAATACGGTCGGCTGCTCGTGCCCGCAGGTGGCTTCGCCGAGGCGGTGCGCGTGCTCGCCGAGGGCGGCGCGAAGGGCTGCAACATCACGGTGCCGTTCAAGTTCGACGCCTTCGATCTCGCGGCGCGGCACACCGGGCGCGCCACGCTCGCGCAGGCCGCCAACGTGCTGCGTTTCGACGCCGAAGGCTGGCTCGCCGACAACACCGACGGCGCCGGCCTGGTCGCCGACATCGAGCGCAATGCCGAGGTCGCGCTGGCTAGCGCGCGCGTGCTGCTGATCGGCGCCGGTGGCGCTGCCTCGGGCGCGCTCGGCCCGCTGCTGGCG
>JANYFX010000053.1 GCA_025359585.1 Rhizobacter sp.
TCGAGCGACGATTCGCTGGTTCGCGTGGCCAGCGAAACCGTCACCGCCGCATCGTTCTACGACCGCTACTTCGTTCTGCTGCAGCGCTTTCTGGCGGTCGACTACGAGCAGGACGAGGTCAAGGCGGCCGAGCCATTGAGCATCGCGCCGATTCCGCCACGGCCCGCCTCCAGCGCAGCATCGTCGCCGTGAGGCCGGGCCCGGTCGATTCGACCGGCGTGGCTCAAGGCGCGCTGATGCGGGTGATGCCGCTGCGCGTCAGCAGGTACAGCGCGCCATCGGCGCCGGTCAGCAGATCGACCGGCGAGTCGCTCACCGTTGCGAAGGCATAAGCCGCGTTGTTGACCCAGTCGTAGCGGCCGATGAACTTGTTGACGTAGTCGGCGAAGTAGTAGCTGTTGCGGTAGCCCGCCGGGAACGGCGCGGCGTCGGGGTAGAAGCTTCCACCGGCAATCGCGAAGCCGACGAAGAAACCGCCCGGGCCCGAGCCGGCCGGTGACGTGGCGCTGTGTTTGTAGGTGAACAGCGGACCGGTCACGCCGGCCGTGACGTTGCTCGGCCCTTCCGAAGCCGGCCACCCGTAACTCGCGCCCGGCACGCCGAGGTTGATCTCTTCCCAGGTGCCCTCGCCCACGTCGTTGATGTGGATGCGGCCGGTGCCCGGCTGGACCGCGAACGTGAACGGGTTGCGCAGGCCGCACGCCCAGATCGCCTGGGCCTGGCCCGTGGTGGTGGCAACGAAGGGGTTTTCGTCCGGGATCGTGCCATCGTCGTTGAAGCGCAGCATCTTGCCGAAGACGCTCGCGAGCAGCGGCGAGTTCGAGCTGTTGGCGTTGTCGCCCACGGCCACGTAGAGCTTGCGGTCGATGCCGAAGTGCATCGCGCCACCGTTGTGGTTGGTGGCGCTGGACAGGGCAGGCAGTTCCACCAAGATCAGTTCGCTGCTGGCCGTGTCGCCCGCAGCGGTGAAACGGCTGACCCGGTTGTGCGTGCCGTTCGCAGCTGTCGTGTAGTAAACGTAGACGTACCCATTTGTGGCGAAGTTCGGGTGCAGAGTCACGCCGATCAGGCCGCGCTCGCCACTCGAATCGACCGTGACGCTGAGCATCGGCGGCGTCAGCAGCACGTTGTTCTTCACGACCCGCAATGCCCCGCCCTGCTGCGCGGCGAAGATGCGGCCATCGGGCGCTTGCGCGAAGGCCGTGGCGTTGCTCAGGCCGGTGATCCAGGCTTCGTTGCGCGTGAAGCCGGCCGGCACCACGCGCGTGCCGCCGAACTGCACCGTCGCACTCGCCCATGCCGACAGATTGCCGGCCGCGTCGCGCGCCCGTGTGCGCACCACGTGCTGGCCCGAGGCATAGGCGTTGGAGTCGACCGTCACGCTGTGCGCACCGGTCGTGCCGGTGGCACCGATCTGCACGCCATCGAGCTGAATCTCGAGGGCCGTCACGCCGACGTTGTCGGTTGCCGTGGCCGACAGCGTCAGCGTTCCGGTCAGGCCGGTGGCGAACGCGGCCGGCGCGCTCACGAACGCGACCGGCGCCGTCGTGTCGGCACCGCCCGGTGCGCTCACGGTCACGACCACGGCAGCACTGGTGGCGGCCAAACCGAAGTTGTCGGTGGCCTTCGCGGTGATGTTGTGCGCGCCGGTCGTGGTGGGCGTCCAGGCCAGCGAATACGGGCTGCTGGAGTCCTGGCCGAGCAGCGCGGTCCCGTCGAAGAATTCGACCTTGGCCACGCGGTCGTCGCTGTCGGTCGCCGTAGCGGCCAGCGTGATCTGCACGCCCGACGTGCCGGTCGCCGGCGTGCCGGTGAGCGCGACGACAGGCGCGTTGTTGGTCACCGGCCCGGTGTCGGTGAAGGTCGCCGTGTAAGTCGCGCTGGCGGCCGGCGTCGCGATCGTGTGGGCGGCAGCACCACCGTCGCTCCAGCTCGCGAACACGTATTTGCGGCCGTTGAAGTTCTGCGCCGCAGCGCCGAGATCACGCTCGATGCCGACCACGCCGGTCAGCGTGTTCGGTGTGCTGGCGAGCGGCTGCCCGTCGAGCGTCAGCGCCATGCCGACCGGCTCGGTCGCCAGCGTCACCTGCGACTTCAGAGGCAGGATGTCGCGCGTCACTTCGGTCGTGAGGCCGGCGCTGTCGGTCGCGCGCAGGTGGAAGCGGTAGAAGATGTTGTCGGAGGTTTCGCCGCGCACCGGAATCAGCACGCTGCCGCTCGCGCCCGCTGTTTCAAGCTGCAGCGGGTGGGTGTGCGTGTCGTGGTGCAGATCGACCCACCAGGCCAGCCGCGTTGCCGGCAGCGTTCCGTCTTCGGGGTCGGTGCCGCCGCCGCTGAAGGTCACCGTGTCGCCGGCTTTGAAGGTCGCAGCATTCAACGGGGTGGTGATGCTCGCGACGGGCGCACTGTTCGTGCCCGTCGCCGGATCGTCACTGCCACCACCACAGGCTGCGAGCAAAAGTGGCAAGGCCAGGCAGGCCAGCCTGAGTGTCGGTTCGACGTTCATTTCACGAGCTCCAAGCGCGCCGGCCACAGCGGCTGCCGCTCATTTTTACCGGACGCCCGTGTCCACGCTGTCAGCTTTTGTAGCGGCGTGTTGTCGGTCAGCGCGCCGCCGAAGCCTTGGCGAAGTACTCGTCGTAGCGGTGCACGAAGTCCTTGCTCGCCGTCAGCGGCAGGTGGCAGGCACGGCAGGTCAAGGTGGAGTCGGCCGACTTCTCGCCGCTGGCCATGTAGGCGGCGTAGATCCAGTCGCCGTTCGCCAGGCCCTCGGGCGCCGACGCACCCCAGCCTTCGTTCTTGCCCATCACGAAAACGCGGAGCAGTTCGGCCTTCACGAGCTTGCCATCGGCGCCCTTCTTCAGCGAGCCGTCGGGGTTGGCGGCGGCGGCGTAGTTCTCCATCACGAAGACCGTGCCGTTCGGGAAACCCTTGGCCACCGTGCCGGCCGTGGCCTCGGTGTTCATGTAGATCTCGCGCACCTGTTTCGCGTCGGGCCGCTGAACCGCCGACAGGAATTTGGCCCAGCTCTTGTAGCCGGCGGGCACCGGCAGCTCGCCATCTTTGAGTTGCGCCACCGGAGCCACCGGAGGTTGCGCCGGCATCGGCGAACAGGCGGCCAGCGCCAGCGCCAGGCAAGCCAGTGCAAAAACGTGTCGATTCATCGGCATGGTGAACTCCCGGTGGTGGATGCGGGGCGAGACTAACCGAAAGGCCGCAGGCGCGCCCACCCCCAATTCAATCCCGCTCCGGGGCGATTGCGGTCGCGTAGTCGACCAGCGCGCCGAGGATCTCTTGCCCGCGCTCGTCGGCCTCTTCTTCGAGCAGATCGATGCGCTCGAAGAAGGCCTGCAACGTGAGCGCGCCACCTGCGCCGTCGTGCAGGCGGTGCGCGCAGTGCTCTTGCCATTGCGCCTGCTCGGACTCGCTCAGCGTGGCGGGAAAATTGCGGGCGCGGAAACGGAACAGCAGTTCGTCGAGCCGCGCGTCGGCGAAGGCCGGGCGCTTGCCGGCGAGCTCTTCGCCCGGCAGCGCACGCAGCCGCTCCAGCGCACGGCGATCGTCGTTGCCGACGAAGCCACCGTACAAGTCTTCGTCGACATCGGTCGTGCCCTCGCGCGCCGGGCGCTCGAACACGGCGGGCCAGATGCCGGCGAGCAGGTTCGCCTTGTGCTTGAGCACCTCGGCATGGCGGTGCGCCTGCTCGATGTCGAGCCCCCACTTCGCGGCCGTGGCATCGCTCAAGGTCTTCAGGTTGCCGATCACGATCGGCGACTTGTTGATGTGGATCGTCTTGATCGGCAAGCGCGTCACGCCTTCGGGCAAGTCGTCACTCTTGCTGAACATCCGCAGGCGGATCGCCTCGGCGTTCAGCGTCAGCAACTCGGCCGGGTCGGCGCTCAGGTCCCAGACGATCACCTCGTTCTTGTTGCCCGGGTGCGGCGCCATCGGCCACACCAGCGCCAGCGCGCCGTGCTCCACGCCGTACATGCCCGAGATGTGCAGAAAGGGTTTGCCCACGCCCATCTCGGCCACGACCGCGTCTTTCTTGCGCAGGCGCAGGCAGAAGTCCCAGAGCTTGGGCTGCTTCGTCTTGATGAGCCGCGCCAGCGCGATGGTGGCGCGCACGTCGGACAGCGCATCGTGGGCCGCATCGTGCGTCAGACCGTTGGCCTTGGTCAGGTGTTCGAGTTTGAACGAGGGCCGGCCGTCTTCGTGCAGCGGCCATTCGATGCCTTCGGGCCGCAGCGCCCAGGCCGCGCGCACCAGGTCGAGAATGTCCCAGCGCCCGCACTGGTTCTGCCACTCGCGCGCATACGGGTCGATCAGGCAGCGCCAGAACAGGTGGCGCGTGACCTCGTCGTCGAAGCGGATCGAGTTGTAGCCCACGCCCACGGTACCCGGCCGCGCGAGCTGCTCTTCGATCGCATCGGCGAAGGCGTGTTCGGGCACGCCGCGCTCCAGGCAGGTCTGCGGCAGGATGCCGGTCAGCAGGCACGACTCCGGGTCGGGCAGGTAGTCGGGCGCGGGCTGGCAATACAGCATCACCGGCGCATCGATCTCGTTCAGATCGGCATCGGTGCGAACGCCGGCGAACTGCGCCGGCCGGTCGCGCCG
>JANYFX010000075.1 GCA_025359585.1 Rhizobacter sp.
TCATGCACCGCGCCGTCGATGCGAAAGCGCACGTAGCCGCGCGCCTGCATGTCCTCGAACAGCTCGGCGTGCTCGCCCTTCTTCTCGCGCATCACCGGCGCCAGGATCATGAGCCGCGTGTCCTCGGGCAGCGCCAGCGCCGCATCGACCATCTGGCCGACGCTCTGCGCCTGCAGCGGCAGATGGTGGTCGGGGCAGTAGGGCGTGCCGGCGCGGGCATACAGCAGGCGCAGGTAGTCGTGGATCTCGGTCACAGTGCCGACGGTCGAGCGCGGGTTGTGCGACGTTGCTTTCTGCTCGATGCTGATCGCAGGCGACAGGCCTTCGATCACATCGACATCGGGCTTGTCCATCAACTGCAGGAACTGGCGTGCGTAGGCCGACAGGCTTTCCACATACCGGCGCTGGCCTTCGGCATACAGCGTGTCGAACGCGAGCGAACTCTTGCCCGAACCCGACAGGCCCGTGATCACCACGAGCTGGTTGCGCGGGATGTCGAGGTCGATGTTCTTCAGGTTGTGGGTGCGCGCACCGCGCACACGGATCTGCGTGGCCTCTTTTGGCGCGGTGGCTCGCGGCGCCGGGGAGGCAGAGGCTTCAGGCAGGTCGGGCATCGTGTGGGCGCGGCAAAACCAAGAATGATAACGATGCAGGCCCACGCGGGCGGTGGGGCCTCTTCGGGCACTCGCTCAGGGCGTGGCGTCGTCGAGCGCTTTTCGCAGTGATTCGGCCGCGCTTTCGGGAAGTGCGGCCGTCGACGCGGAAGGTGCCGATGCGCCGATGGTCTCGGCCCAGACGGCGCTGCCTGTGAGGCCCAGCGTGATCTGGAGCGCGCCGTCACGGAACAGGCGCATGCTGCTGGCGGGCTCGTGTGCCGTGCTGCCCGCTTGCCAGCGCGACGCGGTCTGGCGGTCGAGCTCCGCGAGCCAGCGTTGCACGGCCGCATTCATCGGCTGTGACAAGCCTCGGCCACGCTGCCAGCGCCAGCGTTCCGGTTGCTGCGCGATCTGGTTCAACAAGGAGGTCAATGGCGAATCGCCGATGTCGGCGGCACGTGCTTTGGCGAGCGAGGGGCTGGCGCTGCCCTGCAGCGCGCGCAGGTCGTTGCGTGACGGCGCGGCCTTGTCGGCAGCGACCTGGCCCGACGACTCCGCCGCCGCTTTCGCCGCCGGCACAACCAGCTCACGCCGTTGCGCCAGTGAAGAAGGCGCTTCGTTGGCGGCGGCCGCCTGCGGAGCCGGCGCGGGAGCGGCCGGGAATGCCACCGGCGGCGGAGCCGCTGCTGCCGCCGCCGGCGCGGCATCCGCGCCGCGCAGGCGGGTCAGCTCGTCGGTGGGCCGCGAAGCACGGGCACTCTTCTCGGCATCTTTCATTTCGCCCAGCCGGCCCTGGGTGGTGGGTGCGCGGCGTGCGTCGGCCGCCTTAGGCGATGCAGGTGCGGCTGGCCCGGCCTGCACTTCAGGGGCTGCCGGCGCGGTGGCCACCACCGCAGGCGGCGCTGCCTCGGCCTGCGCCTGCGGCGTCGACGAGACCACCTCGGGTGAGCGCTGCAGCGTTTCGTCGAGCGGCCTGTCCCACCACATCACGCCGACCAGCGTGGCCACCATCACGCTGGCGAAACCGGCGGCGATCGGTGGGCGGGCCAGCCAGTCCCATGCCGTGACCAGCCATCGCAGCGGGCCGCCGCCGTGGTCATGCAGTGGTTTCACGGAAGCTGCCGCGGGCCGCGCCGCAGCGGTCCGCGCTTCACGCAGGATCGTGTCGCTGAGTGCGGGTGGAGCGTCGGCGTCCGCGTCGGGTGCGTAGCGCAGGGCCTGTGCGAGCCACGCGTCACGTTCGTCGTCGCGCTGTTTGTCCAGCGGGCTCATCAGGAAACCTCCGCGCTACGCACTGCGGTGTATGAGCCTTTCGGGCGGCCGGGCAGGCTCATGGTGCTTCACCCCCTGCGTTCGCGAGCACCGGCGCGAGGTACGCGCCCATGCAGGTGCGCAGCTTCTTCATCGCATAACGCAGCCGCGTCTTCGCGGTCTCGAAGCCGACTTCGAGTGCGCTGGCCACTTCGTCGAGCGCAAGGCCGTCGTCGTGGTGCAGCAGGAAGGCGCTGCGTTGCGGAACGGGCAACTGTTCTAGGCACATCAGCAAACGTTCCCCGGCGCGCCGCCAGAACGCAAGCTCTTCGCTGTGCGGTGCCGCGCTCGCGGGCGCGGGCCAGTGTTGCCACGCGTTCGCATCGGGCTCCCACGGCTCTTGCCCGGTGCCTTCGAAAGCGTCGATCGACACCTCGCGGCCGCTGCGCCGCAGCAGGTCGATCGCGCGGTGGTGCGCCAGCGTGAACAACCAGGTTCTGAAGCTCGCACCTTGTGGCGCCCAGGTGGCGCGCGCTTTCACGACGCGCAGCCAGGTGTCCTGAAAGACCTCGTCGGTCTGCGCGGCGAGTGCCGTGCCGAGCAGGCGCCGCACGAAGCGGTACAGGCCGGCGCGGTGGCGCTCGTAGAGCTGCTCGAACGCGGCGGCTTCGCCTTGAGCGTAGGCGGCCATCAGCGTGTCGTCGTCGGGTTCGGGGGTGCTCTGCATCGGGGGAGAAGTCTGCCTGATTCGAACCTGATACGGCCGACGGGGGCAGACGGGGTGAAGTGTTTTCACCGACACGAAAGAGCGAGCCGCACTCACCCCGCGCCTGTGCCGGCGCCGTATCACGAGCACCCACCCCACCGACACCCCGAGGACATCCGCATGAAACTCAATCGCTTCGCCCCCGCTCCGACCCTGTTGCTCATCGCCGCGCTGGCCGCTTGCGCGGCGTCGTTCGACGAGCAGGGCGCACAGGCTGCCACGGCTCCCAACCCGTGGCCGCCGGCATGGCAGGACGCGCCGGCAGCGCCTGCCGACGGCTTCACGCCTCCGCACTTCGAGCCGCCTTCGGCCAGCCACTGCCAGCGCGCACCCACCACGCGCGAAGTGCCTGGCCGCAACATCGAAGAGAACGACGCGGCGTGGCATTTGCGCAAGGACTCCGGCGACAGGCTGCGCGCCGCACCGGCCATCAACGCCCTGACCATGGACAGCCCCACACCCAAAGCGGCAGCGCCTGCCGCCGCGCGCGCAGAGTCCGAACGACGCGCCGTGGCCGCAACCGGCAGGGTCGCGCCCGCGCCGCCAGCGCCGGAGCCGCTCGATGCGGTCGTCACGGCCGGTGTCGTCGACGACAACGCCGACTTCGGCGCCTACCTCGCCTACCGCCAGCGCAACACCCAACAGCCGGTGCGTGAGCGCGACATCAGCGAGCGTTACCTGCTGGAAGTGCTCGACGCGAGTGGCCGCCCGGTGCACGACGCCGAAGTGGCGGTGCAGCGTGCCGGCGTGGCCGAGCCGGTGATGTGGGCCCGCACCGACACGGCGGGTCGTGTCTGGCTGCACCCGCGTGCTTTTGTCGCCCCGGCCTTCGCGGCCGAACCGGTGCTCGGTGTCGCGGTACGCAAGGGCGGCGTGCAAGCGCGTGCGACGCTGCAACGCGGCCAGTCGAACGCGCTGCAGCTGCGCCTGGGCTCCGCGAGCGCCGTGCAGCGCCCGCGGCTCGACCTCGTCTTCATGATCGATGCGACCGGCTCGATGGGCGACGAAATCGGCAAGCTGAAGAGTTCGATGCGGGCGATGGCGTCGCAGATCGCGCAGCTGCCCGGTCAACCCGACATCTGCTACGGCCTGGTGGCCTACCGCGACCGCGGTGACGCGTTCATCACGCGCACGCACGACTTCACCAACGACCTCGGCGCGTTTCAAGCGCTGCTCGCCAATGTGCAGGCGCAGGGCGGCGGCGACACGCCCGAGGCGCTGAACGAAGCGCTGCATGAGGTCGTGCACGGCCTGCCTGGCGCGCCGATGCGGCGCGTCTGGTGGTGATGGTGGCCGATGCGCCACCGCACCTCGACTACGGCGGCCCGCAGTACGACACCGACATGCAGGCCGCGCTCGCCAAGGGCATCAAGCTGTTCGCGGTGGGCGCGAGCGGACTCGACCCGGTGGGCCAGTACGTCTTCCGCCAGCTCGCGCAGTACACGGCCGGGCGCTTCGTCTTCCTGACCTACAAGAACGCGGCCGACCCGGCCAGCGGGCCCGGCACGCAGACCGTGCACGACGTGAAGAACTATTCGGTGCAGACGCTCGACCGGCTGGTGGTGCGGCTCGTGGGCGAAGAGATGGCGCGGCTTGGCCGCACCTGATCAGCGGGTTCAGTTGCCCAGCACGCGCAGGATCTCGCGCCCGTAGGCTTCGAGCTTCTTCGCACCGACGCCGCTGATCTGCGCCAGCGCGTCGAGTGAATCGGGCTGCGACTGCGCCATCTCGGCGAGCGTGGCGTCGTGGAAGACGACGTAGGCCGGCAGGTTGTGTTCGCGCGCCACTTCGGCGCGCCATTCCTTCAGCGCGGCGAAGCGCTCCAGGCCTTCGTCGTCGAGCGGCAGCGGCGGTGGTTTGTCCTTTCCGCCGCGCGCCGACTTCGTGACACGACCGCCGGCCTTCGCGCGCTTGGGCGCCGCGCTCGCTTGGCGCAGCAGCATCTGCACGTCGCCACGCAGCACGTCGCGCGCCGAGGCGGTGAGCTCCAGCGTGTTGTATTCGCCTTCGGTCTGCAGGTAACCGAGCGCGATCAACTGGCGCAACACAACGCGCCACTGCGCTTCGCTCACGTCGGCGCCGATGCCGAAGGTGGTCAGGCTCTCGTGGCCGAATTGCGTGACCTTCTCGGTGCTCTTGCCACGCAGCACGTCGATCAGGTGGCCGGCGCCGAAACGCTGGCCGCGGTTCTGGTGGAAGCGGTAGATGCAGGAGAGTGCCTTGCGCGCCGCTTCGGTCGCGTCCCAGGTGGCGGGCGGGTTCTGGCAGTTGTCGCAGGCGTTCTGGTACGGCGCGCAACGCTCGCTCTCTTCGCCGAAGTAAGCGAGCAGCCGCACGCGCCGGCAGTCGTGCGCTTCGGCGAGCGTGAGCAGCGCGTCGAGCTTGCCACGCTGGCCGCGCTTGAACTCTTCGGCGGCCGGGCTCTCGTCGATCATGCGGCGCTGGTTCACCACGTCGGCCAGGCCATAGGCCATCCAGGCGTCGGCGGGTTGGCCGTCGCGGCCGGCACGGCCGGTTTCCTGGTAGTACGCCTCGATGTTCTTCGGCAGGTCGAGGTGGGCCACGAAGCGCACGTCGGGTTTGTCGATGCCCATGCCGAAGGCGATGGTCGCGACCATCACCACGCCTTCCTGGCGCAGGAAGCGGTCTTGATGCTTGCGCCGCACGTCGGCGTCGAGCCCGGCGTGGTAGGGCAGCGCGCTGATGCCTTCGGTGTTGAGCCAGGCCGCGGTCTCGTCGACCTTCTTGCGCGACTGGCAATAGACGATGCCGGCGTCGCCTTCGTGCTCGTCCTGGATGAAGCGCAGCAGCTGCTTGCGCGCATCGTCCTTTTCGACCACCGCGTAACGGATGTTCGGCCGGTCGAAGCTGCTGATGAAGATGCGCGCTTCGCCGAGCGCGAGCCGCTCGATGATGTCGGCGCGCGTCAGGTCGTCGGCAGTGGCGGTGAGCGCGATGCGCGGCACGTCGGGGTAACGCTCGTGCAGCAGGTTCAGCGACAGGTAGTCTTCGCGGAAATCGTGACCCCACTGGCTCACGCAGTGCGCTTCGTCGATCGCGAACAGGCTGAGCAGGCCACGTTCGTGCAATGAATCGAGCTGGCCGAGCATGCGAGGTGTGG
>JANYFX010000098.1 GCA_025359585.1 Rhizobacter sp.
GCCTACGGCTGGCGCGTGGCGCTGATGTGCGCCGGTGCGCTGGCGTTCGCGGTGATGGGTTTGCTGTGGCTCAACCGTGCACAACTCGCGCTCGATCTCGCGCCGGTCAAGAAGGCCGAGAGCAGCGCGCTCGTGGCCGAAGGCAGCCTCGACTTCCTGAAGATCCCGGCGGTCTGGATGTGCTTCGCGTTCTTCTTCTTCTACGCGATGGCGCTCAGCGGAGTGCAGGCCTTCGCGCCCGAAGCGGCGAAGCTGCTGCACAACGTGCCGGTGAGCGCCGCAGCGGTCTGCCTGACGGTCTACATGGTCTGCAGCGCCAGCGGCATGCTGGTGGGCGGTTTCCTGGTGTCCGACCCGACCCGCTGCGAGCGTGTCATCGGTGCCGGCTTCGGTGTCGCGGCCACGGTCGCGCTCATCATCGGCTTCGCCGACATTCCCGCAGCGGCCGTGGCGGTGCTGTTCGGTGTGATGGGTTTCGGGGCCGGCATCGCCGGGCCGTCGCGCGACTTGATCGTCAAACGCGCTTCGCCGCCGAACGCGACCGGGCGGGTCTATGGCGTCGTGTACTCCGGCCTCGACATCGGCCAGGCGGTCGCGCCGCTGATCTTCGGCACGCTGATGGACTGGCAGCGCCCGTCGATGGTGTGGCTGGGTATCGCGATCGTGCAGGGTGTGCTGATCGTCAACGCGTTCAACGTGGGCAAGGTGCGGCGCACCAACCTCGTCACAGCGACCGCGTAAGCCTCAGACCGCGCTGCGGTGTCTGGCGATGCAGGTGTCGAGCACCTCGCCGCCGTCGCGCTGCCACCAGTCCTGCGTCGAGAAGATCTCGACCTCGCTGTAGCCGCTGAACCCTGCTGCTTCGACCCAGCCACGGATGCGCGGGATGTCGATCACTCCGTCGCCCATCATGCCGCGGTCGTTGAGCAGGTCGCGCGTGGGCGTGAGCCAGTCGCAGACATGGAACGCGAGCAGGCGCTCGCGGCCGGCGCGCGCGATCTGCGATTGCAGCTTCGGGTCCCACCACACGTGATAAACGTCGACCGCGACACCGAGCGCGCCGGAACGCGAATGGTCGAGCGCGTCGCAGAGGTCGAGTGCCTGTTCCAGCGTGTTGACGCAGGCGCGGTCGGCCGCGTACGTCGGATGCAGCGGCTCGATGGCGAGCGGCATGCCGACAGTGCGTGCGTATTCAAGCGTGGCCGCGATGCCGTCGGACACCTCGGCGCGTGATCTGGAGATGTCCTTGTGTTCCGCGTGGCCGGCGAGCGCGCCCGGCAAGCCGCCGACGACGAGAACGAGGCAGGCCGCGTTCAGTGTTTTCGCTTCATCGACGGCGCGGCGGTTGTCATCGAGCGCCGCCTGCCGGCCCGCGGCTGTTGCCGCCGGAAACATGCCGCCGCGGCAATAGCCCGACAGTTCCAGTCCCGTGTCGCGGATCAGCGTCGCGACACGCTCCAGCCCGACCACCGCGACCTGATCGCGCCACGGCGAGATCGCGCGAATGCCCCGCCGTGCACACTCGCCGATGATGCGGTCGAGCGGCCACTGCGCGCGCACGGTCGCGGTGTTGATCGAGAGCCAGCGGTGGTCGGCCGAGAAGTCGCGCATCGTGTGGGGCTCAGTCATCGATGCCGTGCAGCGCAAGCAGCTGCTGCATGCGCCCCAGCGCCAGCTCAGGCTGTTCGATCAGCCCGGCCGCGTCGGCCAGGCGGAACAGTTCGGCCAAGTGCACCAGTGAACGGGTGCTCTGCTGGCCGCCGACCATCGTGAAGTGGCTCTGGTGGCCGTTGATCCAGGCCATGAACACGACGCCGGTCTTGTAGTAGCGCGTCGGTGCCGCGAAGATGTGGCGCGACAGCGGCACGGTCGGCGCGAGGATCGCGTGGAAGCGCGCTTCGTCGCCCGCCGCCAGAGCCGCCAGCGCCGCGTTCGCGGCCGGCGCGATCGCGTCGAAGATGCCGAGCAGCGCGTCGCTCTTGCCCTGGCTCGGCGATGCGCCGACGCCGTCGCCCGCGATCAGCTCGGCATAGTTGAAGTCGTCGCCCGTGTACATGCGCACGCCAGG
>JANYFX010000093.1 GCA_025359585.1 Rhizobacter sp.
CACCATACGACTCCCCGACGTAGTAGTCCATGAGCGCAACCCGAGCTTGGACTGATGCCTTGTCTTTAGCCTGGAGTAGGCTCGCAAACGCTGCTTCGTATCGCTTTTCCCATATGTCATTTCTTTTGCGCGCTCGATCGAGAGCCGCTAGAACTGGAGATAGCCGAGCCTCAACGGCGGCTGGCATGACCTTTGGGCACTGGCGCTCGTTGCCGGAGGCCGGGGAAGCAATGGAAGCGATTGCGAGTAGTGCGGCGGCGATTTTCATGACGGCTAACGTTTGACATGAGGGGGCCGCAAAAGGCGCAGCCTTTTGTGGGTCCCCTCGATGGAAGGGTTAGGCGTCGCGGTTGACGAGCCAAGCCTTTGCATGCCTGACTTTAGCCGCAGCCCTGGCGGCAGGGCAACCAAAGCCTTGCGAGTAGCGACAGCCTTCCATGTCCGGGTGGGCTGCGGCCCCACTGACTGACCAGCATTTGTTCTTGCTCGCGCCTCAGCGCGAGCACTGGATTTGAATTCTTTCAACTCGGGTCGAAGCGCCACTTCCTTCCATGTGCCGAACCCCTGCGGCCGACAGGCACGAGCGTTCGTGCCTGGAGCTATGAGCTCAATGGCTGAATACTGCGACCGTGGCTCGGACTCGCACATACGGCATTTTCACGACGTCTAACGTTTGACATGAGGGGTGCCCGAAAGGCGTAGCCTTTTGGGCATCCCCTCGATGGAAGGGTTAGGCGTCACTGCGCTCGCCACTCGGGCCATCTCTTTCCCTGCGGATGTGCTTCGATTCCGCGACCGAGCGCAGAACGGTTCCAACTTTCTACCTCGGTGGCACTCTCAGTCGCATGCGCCAGTAGTTCGGGCTCGCCGTAGAGAAGCAGTTCCTGATGCGGGCCGCGCTTGAAGCGCTGAAGAACACTGACGTGCTCCTTCATGCCCGGCATCCAGGTGCTGACCGTGAATACTTCTTCCGCTGAATCTTCGTTGCGAAAGATGCCTTCGCGACCGAAGGACCATCCTGCCTTCTTTGACTTCGCCTCCGGCAGGCTCTGCCATCCTTTCGCGACGGCCTCGGCCTGAGTGGCGGACTCGAAGTCGATGACCTCTTGGCGCCCGGCCTTCCTCAGTACCGCGAATGGGCAAATCAGTTCACCCTCCCGGTTGGAGTCTGCAATTGCTGCACAGTGGGCGAGGACAAATCCGGCGAACTCAATTGCTTCATCTGGGACTGTAGATCGACGACCAAAACCGAACATGATGTGACGCCTAACGTTTGACATGAGGGGTGACCGAAAGGCGTAGCCTTTTGGGCATCCCCTCGATGGAAGGGTTAGGCGTCGCTGCGTTGACGCGCGCGTATCCCCTCAGGCACGACGCTGGCTGAATGAGAGAGAATCCAAACATGGACCGGACTTTGGCACAAGAACCAGTAGAGGGCGAGATCGCGTTGGTGATTGACTACGTTCCAGGTCAGTCGAAGGCGCTCGATGTCCTTGGCGGCGCGATGGCGCTGATTTCATCTATTGATGCGCTTGACGCAGCACTTCTTTCTTCGATTAGCACTGAGCTTGAACCTGTTTCAATCTTGAACGACGTACAGCATTCGTCGCTCAAGATCCTGCTTGCTCGGGTGCTGAAGGCGCTACCTGACGACCACCTTGGCGGCCTGGAGTGGAAAAAGTGGATTGGAGGGCTGCTTGTCAAAGGCAAGTACGCGCTGCTGCAGAAACTGGACGCCGACGCGCCAGTCATTGAGGCTGAGTTGCGCAAACTCGAACCAGAGTATCGAGCGGCGCCAAGTCTGATCGGATACGACCTTCCCAAGGTAAAGAGCGTGCAGACCGCCTTGCGTGGTGTCTCAAGGGCTCGGGCAAGTCTCGGGACTCAAAAGGTCATCGTGCAGACAGAGTTTGGCGACATCATCTTGGGCGGGGAAGCGGGTGACGAACCTGAGATTTCAAACGGCGATGTTGTAGCCGTGCTTACGAACCGAGGAAGAGAATTTCTCAAGGTTCGATACCCTGACATGCTCGGACAAGCCCAGTGGACAGTGATGCGCAACGGTCGAACGACTCGCGTTGAGTTGCTTCACAAGGGATGGCTTGACGCCTATCACGCTCGGGCGTTCACGATCTTGCCTGGCGATAGTCTGGATTGTTCGTTTGAGGAGTCCGTTGGCTATGACGGACAGCAGAACGAAGTCGAACGGAAGCTAACCATCATCGAAGTTCACAGCGTGGTGTCTCCACCTACGCAGAGTCGGCTCCCGCTCTAGCGGTTCACGATCCGCGATGCAGAAGTCTTGCGACGCCTAACGTTTGACATGAGGGGTGACCGAAAGGCGCAGCCTTTTGGGCATCCCCTCGATGGAAGGGTTAGGCGTCACCGACACGAGTCCATGCCCTTCTGCTTTATGAATGGAAACTTGCACCGCGCAGACCGAGTTTCCACGCAAGTGGCTTGAGGCCTTGGTTGTGACAGAGAGGCTGTTGGTCAGCATTAGACATTCTCAGTCACTTGGCCTTGAGAGTGATCTCGAAGAAGACCTTCGTTGTACTTCCGTCAGGGAGAGCGACAGGAATGGTTTGATACAACGCCGTGGACAGGATATAGCGACTCGCTGACCATTCCGGCTTTGAGTCGGGATAGCGAACAGCAAGCCACGATAGTTGCGCTGCTGAGATTTCTTGCGCTGTCAAAGCGCCGATGATTCGGACTGCGGTAGCCTGGCTAAAACCATCACCGCCTGCGAAAGTTGGCGCTGAACTGCACGCAATTTGAACGGCTGCTGCGAGACAGAGTGTC
>JANYFX010000113.1 GCA_025359585.1 Rhizobacter sp.
GCATCGACCTGACGGCGCTCTCGGTGCTGGGCGGCGCGGTCGGTGTGGGCCTGGGCTTCGGGCTGCAGAAGATCGCCGCCAACTACATCAGCGGCTTTGTCATCCTGGCCGAGCGCTCGCTGCGCATCGGCGACATGGTCAAGGTCGACGGTTTCGAGGGCCGCATCACCGACATCCGCACCCGCTACACCGTGATCCGCGCGCTCAACGGCCGCGAGTCGATCGTGCCGAACGAAATGCTGATCACGCAGCGGGTCGAGAATTCGTCGCTGGCCGACCCGAAAGTCTCGCTCAGCACCACCGTGCAGGTGGCCTACGGCACCGACGTGCGCGCCTTGCGAACCAAGCTCGAAGCCGCGGTGGCGCGGGTGCCGCGGGTGCTGGCCGACCCGGCACCGAACTGCCAGCTCGCCGAGTTCGCGGCCGACGGCATCAACCTGAACATCGGCTTCTGGGTCGGCGACCTGGAAAACGGGCAAGGCAACGTGCGCTCCGATGTCAACTTCGCGGTGCTCGACCTGCTCAACGCCGAAGGGGTGGAGATCCCGTTCCCGCAGCGGGTGCTGCACACCCTGGCGCCTGCCGACCCGCCGATACAATCCGCTGCCCCGACCAGCCCCTGACCGCCACCCGTGTCCGACCGTCTCGACGTTCTGCCGCAGTACCTGCTGCCCAAACAGGCGATCACCTCCTTCGGCGGCCTCGTGGCCGGCCACCGCGGCGGCGAGCTGACGACGCGCATCATTCGCTGGTTCATCGGCCGCTACGGCGTCGACATGGCCGAAGCGCTCGACCCCGACATCACCCACTACGCCAGCTTCAACGAGTTTTTCACGCGTGCGCTCAAGCCCGGGCTGCGGCCGCTGGCGAATGTTGACTGGGTCTGCCCGGTCGATGGTGCGATCAGCCAGTTCGGAGCGATCGAACACGACCAGATCTTCCAGGCCAAGGGCCACCACTACTCGACGACGGCGCTGGTCGGCGGCGACGCCCAACTCGCCGCGCAGTTCAACGACGGCAGCTTCGCCACGATCTACCTGAGCCCGAAGGACTACCACCGCATCCACATGCCTTGCGACGGCCGGCTGCTGCGCATGATCCACGTGCCGGGCGACCTGTTCTCGGTCAACCCGACCACGGCGCGTGGCGTGCCGGGGCTGTTCGCCCGCAACGAGCGTGTCGTGTGCCTGTTCGACTCGGCGCTCGGCCCGTTCGTGCTCACGCTCGTGGGCGCCACCATCGTCGGCAGCATGGCGACGGTGTGGCACGGTGTGGTCAACCCGCCGCGCGTGAAGCAGGTGCGTGAGTGGCGTTACGCCGACACGCCGGTGCGCCTGAAAAAGGGCAACGAGATGGGGCGTTTCCTGCTCGGCTCCACGGTTGTGCTGCTGTTCCCCAAAGGCGCCTGCCAGTTCAACCCGGCCTGGGCGCCGGAGCGCGTGGTGCGCCTGGGTGAAGCGATGTCGTCGTGAGCCCGCCGGGCCGCCCCAAGGGCGAAAACACCGCAGCGCGCAGCGCGGAGGTTTCCAAATGACACCCGTGTCGCGGGCCCGGTAGCCACACGACTATCCTCTGCCCATGTACGCGCAATTCTTCGGTCTGAAGCAAGAGCCGTTTTCGATCGCTCCCGACCCGCGCTACCTCTTCATGAGCGAGCGCCACCGCGAAGCGTTGGCGCACCTGTTGTACGGCGTGGGCGGGGGGGGCGGCTTCGTGCTGCTGACCGGCGAGATCGGTGCCGGCAAGACCACGGTGTGCCGCGCTTTCCTGGAGCAGATCCCGAAACGCTGCAACGTCGCCTACATCTTCAACCCCAAGCTCACCGTGCCCGAGCTGTTGAAGTCGGTGTGCGACGAGTTCCACATTCCGTACCCCGACCACGGCCCGGGGCTGACGACGGTCAAGGACTACCTCGACCCGCTCAATGCCTTTCTGCTGCGCACCCACGCGGTCGGGCAGAACAACGTGCTCATCATCGACGAGGCGCAAAACCTCTCGGCCGACGTGCTCGAACAGTTGCGCTTGTTGACCAACCTGGAAACGAGCGAACGCAAGCTGCTGCAGATCGTGCTGATCGGTCAGCCCGAGCTGCGCGACATGCTGGCGCGGCCCGAGCTCGAACAACTCGCGCAGCGCGTGATCGCGCGCTTTCACCTCGGTGCGCTGACCGAATCGGAAACGGCGCACTACATCCGCCACCGCCTCACCGTCGCCGGCCTGAACCGGCCGCTGCCGTTCAACCGCGCCGCGCGCAAGCGGGTGCACGAGTTGTCGCGCGGCGTGCCGCGGCGCATCAACCTGCTGTGCGACAGGGCGCTGCTCGGCGCCTATGCGGAAGGCAAGGCCCAGGTCGACACCGAGATCGTCGACAAGGCCGCCAGCGAGGTCTTCGGCAAGCCGAAGCTCGCCCAGGTGGCGCGCAGCCGTCTCGGCTTGGCGGCCGTCGGCACCGCGGGTCTGGTGGTCGGCGCGCTGCTGTTCGCGGCGCTGAGCGGGCTCTGGGGTGGAGCAGGGCACCCGGCGAGTGGGGTGGCCGGGGCGAAGCCTGCGGCGCTGGCCGTGTCTGCATCGGCTTCAAGCGTGATGGCCGCCGCTTCGGCCGCTTCCGGCGCGGCATCGGGCGCGGCCGTGGCCGCTTCGGCGGCGGCCTCTGCGCCGACGCTCGCGTTTCTCTCGGCGGCCGATCTGAAGTCGTCTTTCAAGACCCTGGTTCACGACGAGCGAGACGCCTGGCGCGAGCTCGCACCGGCCTGGAAACTCGATCTGCCCGACCCCGACCCGTGTGCGGCGGCACAGCGCCAGCAGGTGCAGTGTTTCAAGAGCGGCAGCACGCTGGCGCTGATCCGGCAGCTCGGTCGCCCGGGCATCGTGACGCTGCAGGGCGAGAACGAAAAACCCGTGTATGCCGTTCTCGTCGGCCTGACCAACCAGACCGCCACGCTGCGCATGGGCGGGGTCACGCAGACCGTGTCGCTGGTGTCGCTGGCGCAGTTGTGGCGCGGGGACTTCGCGACCTTCTGGCGTGCGCCCGAGGGCTACCGCAACGTCGTTGCCGACGGCAGCGCCGGCCCGGTCGTCGACGGGCTCGCGGCCCGGCTCGCAAAGTTGCAGGGCGACCCCGCGCCGGCGCCGAACCAGCGCTTCGACGCTGCGATGCACGCCAGGGTGTTCGCCTTCCAACTTGCACAAGGGCTCAAGCCCGACGGCATCGCCGGCCCGACGACTTTCATGCAGCTCAACCGCGCCACCGGTGTCGACGAGCCGCGTTTGCTGACCGACCCCGTGGCCAACTGACATGTCCTACATCCTCGACGCGTTGAGACGGGCCGATGCCGAGCGCGAGCGCGGTTCGGTGCCGGGCATTCACGCGCAGCCGGCGATGCTGGGCGAAGCGGACAGCGAGGCCGACCGCCCGGCGCGGCGGGGCGTGTGGCTCGGTGGCGGGTTCGGGATCGTGCTGCTGGCCGTGCTGGGCTGGTGGTTCGTGGGGCGCGATTCTGCGCAGCCTGCGGCTGCGACGCCGATTGCCGTTGTTACAGCCCCCGTGACCGCGCCGCCGGTGATCGCGCCGCCCGCACCGGTGGCCGTGACCCCGGTGGCGGCCGCACCTGCGCCGGTGCCAGCACCGGTTGCAGAAGCACCGCGCAAGCCGCCGCCAAAAGTGGCTGCCGCCGCGATGCCGCTACCCGCCGCATCGAAACCGGCCGCCCGCGCGGCGGTCTCGCCGCCTTCGGCACCCGCGTCGGCCGCGACCGAACCCCGTGTCTACGCGCTGAGCGAGTTGCCCGACGACATCCGCCGCGAGCTGCCCACGCTCGCGGTCGGCGGTGCGATGTATTCGCAGAACCCGGCGAACCGGATGCTGATCGTCAACGGCCAGACTTTTCACGAAGGCGACAAGCTCGCGCCGAATCTCTCGCTGGAGCAGATCAAGCTCAAATCGGCGGTGCTCGAGTACAAGGGCTACCGCTACGGCATCACTTACTGAGTTGCGCTCGTTTCGAGGCGTGGTAACTGCCGTCCCCACGCGCGATCACGCGGTCGCCCGGCAGCACGTCGCCGGGCTCGTATTGCGTGCCATCGTGCAAGCCTTCGTACAGCGGCCCGAAGTCGATCTGCGCCAGCGCCAGCAGTTCGTCGAGGCTGCGGATGACGAAGTAACTTTCCTGGAAGTCGTCGATGCGGTAGTCGGTGCGCATCACCCGCGGCAGCTCGAAGCCGATGCGGTTCGGTGACGCGCTGTCGAGCGCGAACACGCTTTCAGTGAAAGAAGACGCGATGCCCGCACCGTAGATGCGCACGCCGTCTTGCTGCTGCACCAGCCCGAACTCGACCGTGTACCAGTAGACCCGCGCCAGGTTGGCGAGCTTGCCGAGCGCTTTCGCGCGCAGGCCGCCCACGCCGTAAGCCTGGATGTAGTCGGCGATCGCCGGGTTCATCAACATCGGCACGTGGCCGAACACGTCGTGGAACACGTCGGGCTCTTCCAGGTAGTCGAGCTCGTGCGGTTTCCTGATGAACTGCCCGGCCGGGAAGCGCCGGTTCGCCAGGTGCTCGAAGAAAACCTCATCGGGCACGAGGCCGGGCACCGCCACCACCTGCCAGCCGGTGTGTTTCATCAGCACGTCGGACAGGCGCCG
>JANYFX010000132.1 GCA_025359585.1 Rhizobacter sp.
GTGCGACCCTTGAAGTCGGCCGGCGACTTGATCTCGCCAGCAAGCTTGGCCGACACCAGCTCGACCTCGCCGGGCGCACGGCTGAGCTGCACGATCGAGATGATGGCCTTGCCCTTGCTCTGGATGTCTATCGTGTGGTCGTAGAAGCCGACCACCGCCTGCACCTCACCGGCGATCAGCTCGTTCTCGGCCTCGACACCGGCCCGCGTGTTGATGAGTTCGACCTCGAGGCCCTGCTCCTTGAAGAAGCCGAGCTGTTCGGTGAGCTTTGCGGGCAGATAGATCTGCTTCTCGAGGCCGCCAACGGCCATCACGACCTTGTCCGCGGCGAAGCACGACACCGGGAGCGCGGCGGCGGCAAGGGCCACGGCCAGTGTCGACGAAAGTTTCGTAAAGTACGGCATGGGATCGAGGTTCCTGCACATGGACTGAGGGGGGTGATGCACTGGGGGCTAGCCGCGCGGACGCGCGGCCCCACGGGGGCGCTGGGTCAGAAGCGCGTGCGCAGGCCGAGCGCGAACTCGGTCTGGTTCGCGAATCCGTTGGTCGCGCCGAACTTGTAGCCGTCCTTCAGCTTCAAATAGTCCGCGGCCACGTACACCTCGGTGATCTTGTCGAAGTGGTAGAAGGCCGATGCATAGAGCGTCACACGGCTACCGGTGGCTGTCGCGGTCGCCGCGCTGGCGTCCGCGAATGCATTCAGTACGTTGCCGCCACCGTTCACGGCCGCGTTGGTCGCCTTCATGTTCTGGTAGCCCAGTTCGTAGTCCATCTTGCCGGCCGGCGCGAACTTGGCGGATACGGTGTAGGCGCTGTCTTTGCGTTCCCCCCTTGCACCCTGCTCGCCGGTGTAGTGGAAGTAACCGGCGTTCATGCGCACCGGGCCGACGGTGTAGTTTCCACCGAGCGAGTACGACTTGTCCTTTAGGCCGGCGACGTTGGCCGAGGTGGCGAAGCCGGCCACGTTGAACGGGCCGCCTTTGTACGCCAGTGACACGGTCTCGGACGAGCCGCGCGAGGTGTCACCGGCCACCCCGCCGAACTGGTACTGCGCGCCGGCGACGAGGCCGTTGTCGAACGCCTTCTTCCATACGATGCCGTTGTTGACTCGGGTGCCGGTGGCACTTCCCGCGTAGAAGATCAGCTGCTTAAAGTTGTTGTTGTTGGTGTAGCCGCCTTCTTCGGTGGACGGTGCGGCGGGGCCATACGGATCACCGTAGATCGCCGATGCGGCAGGGTCGCGTCCGATGGCGTTCTGGCGGCCGAAGGTCAACTTGCCCAAAACTTCGTTCTCGACGCCAACCCACGCATCGCGGTTGAACAGCACCCCAGGCGTGTCCATTGCGCCTGTCTGGCTTTCGAACTCACTCTCCAGTCTGAAGATTACGTTCAGGCCGCTGTCGCCCATTGCGCGTTTGCCGTAAAGGCCCCAGCGGTTGCCGCTGAACCACGCGACACGTGCCGTGTTCAGGCTGTCGCCTGCAGCATCGGCATGGTTACTGTGCACATACGACACATCGATCAGGCCGTACAGCGACACGAAGCCGCTGGGCGTCGCATAGGTCAGACCTTCGCCTTGCGCGTAGCTCACTCCGGCCGGCAACACGCCGGAGCCGGTCGCAGCTGAGGCTGCGGGCTTGGCCGCGGCCTGCTGTTGCTGCACGCCATTGAGCTTTTCTCGAGCGCATCCAGCCGCGCCTTTTGCGCCTCGGCCGCCTGCTTCTGAGCAGCGATCTCGGCCTTCAGGTCCGAAATCTCGTCCGAGAACGCGGGTGTGCAGACGGTGTAGATCGCGAGGATCGCCGTGCACAGCATTGTCTTCTTCATGGGTCGTCTCCTTGACGGTGTTGTCGATCGTTCTGATGTGTGGCCACAAGCCCTCGAGCGCGGCGGACTCGCCTCCTGCACGGCGCAGATTCTGTTGACGCGACCTTTCATGCCGCTTTACTTTCAGCCCGCCTATGGAAAACCCCGACGGCCCGTCCCCCAGCCTCCCAGCCCAATGTTGATCCCGCTGCTTCGGCATCACGACTTGGTCGATCGCCCTCGGATATGCGTTTGCTACTCGTCGAAGACAGCGTGAAGCTGGCCACATGGCTGGGCCGATCGCTGGAACACCATGGCTACGCGGTCGACCAGACGCGCGACGGTGCCGAAGCCGATGCCTTGCTGCGCACCGAGGCCTACGACGCCGTCGTGCTCGATCTGTCGCTGCCTTCGCTGGACGGCCTGACGGTGCTGCAACGCTTGCGCGAACGCGGCAACGCCTGCCCCGTCGTGATCCTCACCGCGCGCGGTGAACTCGACGATCGCGTGAAAGGCCTGAACCTCGGCGCCGACGACTACCTAGCCAAGCCCTTCGATCTGAAGGAACTCGAAGCGCGCCTGCAGGCCGTGATACGCCGCTCCAAAGGCCTGAGCGCGGCCACCGTCGCACTGGGCAGCCTGGTCTACGACAACAGCAGCCGCGTGTTCACGCTGCGCGGTAAACGTCTGATCCTGCGACCCAAGGAGCACGCGGTGCTCGAGGTCCTGCTGCTGCGCGCCGGCAAAGCCGTAAGCAAGGCCGCGCTGTACGAGAGCGTGTTCTCGATGGATGCGACGACGGGCCGGGAAGTGGTCGAGATCTACGTCCATCGGATTCGCAAGCGTCTCGAGGACACCGGTCTCTCCATCGTAACCCTGCGCGGCCTGGGCTATGTTCTCGAAGCAGGCTGAGAGCCTGCGGCTACAACTGCTGCGGTGGTTGTTGCTGCCGCTGCTGCTGCTGTTGCTGGTCAACGCTTGGTTCAGCAACCGCGCGGCATCCCTGACGGCCGATCTGGCCTTCGACCGCCTGCTACAGGCCTCGGCCGAGGCCATCTCCGAAGACGTCGACGTGAAGGACGGCGAGATCATCGTCGACCTCCCGTATGCCGCGCTCCAGCTGTTGGAGTCGAACATCCAGGAGCGCATCTTCTACCGGGTCGTCGGACCCGACGGCAAGACCGTCACGGGCTACGACGACCTGCCGCTGCCAACATCGTTGTCGAGCGGCAGCGAGACGGCCTCGCTCTATGCCGCCGAGTACCGCGGCGAAGTGATCCACCTCGTCGCAATAAACAAGCAGATGTACGGCGCGCGCGGCGCGGCGCCGGTCGTCATCATCGTGGCCGAGACCGGCGAAGCGCGCTCTGCGCTTTCGCATCAGATTCTGGTCGAAGGTGTGGCACGCCAAGGCCTGCTCATTGCGGTAGCCGGGCTACTGGTATGGCTGGGTCTGTGGCGTGGCCTCGAGCCGCTGCGCACATTGATCCGCAGCCTCGCACGGCGCGACCCGTCAGACCTGGGCCCGATCGATCCGGCCGGAGTGCAGCTCGAAGTTCGTCCGCTGATCGATGCGCTCAACCAGCACACGGGGCGCATCGACCGGCTGCTCGCGAGCCAGCGCAGGCTGCTCACCGATGCCTCGCATCAGATGCGCACGCCCGTGTCGGAAATGCGCGTGCAGATCGATTACAGCCTGCGCCAGGACGATGCCGCACTGTTACGCCGCACGCTGACCGACGTGCACGGCGATCTCGACCGGCTGGCGCGGCTCATCGGCCAGTGGCTGCTGCTCGCCCGCTCGGACCCCGAGGTGTTGCAGGACCAGCGCGTGGCCGATGTGGAAATGGTCGCGCTGGCTCGCGGCGTGGCTCTGGAGTTCGTGCCCGCGGCGCGCAAGAAGTCCATCGACCTGGGTTTCGACGAACCCGCGCGGACGGCGATCGTCCGCGGAAACGCCACACTGTTGCGCGAGGCCTTGGCCAACCTGGTCGACAACGCAATCGTGCACGGCCGGATAGGCGGAACGGTCGCGGTGCGGGTGCTGCGGGAGCCCGAGATCACGATCGAGGTGGTGGACGATGGCCCCGGCATTGCAATGGACGAACGCGACCGTGTGTTCGAGCGCTTCTACCGTGGCAGGAGCGCCGCCGTCAGCGGCTCGGGGCTGGGCCTATCCATCGTGCGGGACATCTGCCTGGCGCACCGCGCCCATGTCGCGATTAGCACCCGCGCATCTGAGCCGGGTCTGCAGGTGCGCATCGTCTTCAACGCATCGGACGCTTCGCGTGAAACCTGACGGCGAGCGTCATTTGACGATGCCGGCCGTTTCGCGGCGCCAACGACGCAGGAACTCCTGCTGCTTGGCCTTGTCGAGGAACACCAGCAGCGGCGGCCCCACGCCGATCGCCTTCAGGCTGGGCCCGAGCCTCTGCCGCAAGGTGGCGGCCGTGAACTCGCCGGCTACATCGCTGCGGATCGAGAACAGTTCGGAGCGGGTGGAGAGCACCGTCTGCCCTCGCTTGGAAAGCAGATAGTCCAGCCACAGTTTGCCGGCGTTCGGGTGCGACGCAGTCTTGGAGAGCAGTGCGATGCGCGACATCACCAGTGTGTAGTCCTTTGGCAAAACCACGCCGATGTTCGGGTCCAGGCGCGCCCGCGTCAACGCGTACGAGCCGATCAGGTTGTAGCCCAGATAGTTCTTGCCGGACGCGATGCGCTGAACCATCACCGACGTGTTGACCTCGAGATCGACGGCATTCGCACCGAGCGCTTTGGCAAGGTCCCAGAAGCCGGTCTGGATGCGGCTGTCCTGGGTTGCGAACAGAAATCCCACGGCCGAGCGTTCGATGTCGTAGGTGGTGA
>JANYFX010000141.1 GCA_025359585.1 Rhizobacter sp.
CCGGTGGAGCCGGGCGACCAACTGGTCATGGACGTGACGCTCGAGCGCTCGCGCGCCGGCATCTTCAAGTTCAAGGGCATCACGCGGGTGGGCGAGGAGGTGGCCTGCGAGGCCGAGCTCATGTGCACCGTTCGCATGATCGCCTAAGGGACCGCCGGTGGCCCTGATCCATCCTACGGCCGTCGTCGACGCCGCGGCGCAGATCGACGGAACGGCCGCGATCGGTCCGTACGCCGTGGTCGGCCCGGATGTCAAGATCGGGCCCGGTACCACCGTCGGCGCGCATTGCATCATCGAGGGCCGCACGACCATCGGGAAGGACAACCAAATCTTCCAGTTCTCGTCGATCGGCGCGATCCCGCAGGACAAGAAGTACTCGGGCGAACCGTGCGAGCTCGTCATCGGCAACCGCAACACCATCCGCGAGTTCTGCACGTTCAACACCGGCACGGCGCAAGACAGCGGCGTGACCCGCGTCGGCTCCGACAACTGGGTCATGGCCTACGTGCACATCGCGCACGACGTGCAACTCGGCAGCCAGACCACGCTGGCCAACAACGCCACGCTGGCCGGCCACGTGCACGTGGGCGACTGGGTGATCGTGGGCGGCCTCTCGGGCGTGCACCAGTTCGTCAAGATCGGCGCGCACGCTTTCGTCGGTTTTTCGAGCGCGGTCACGCAAGACGTGCCGCCGTACATGATGGTCGACGGCAACCCGCTCGCGGTGCGTGGCTTCAATGTCGAAGGCCTGCGCCGGCGCGGTTTCGGAACCGAGCGCCTGGCGGCCGTCAAGCAGATGCACCGCCTGCTCTACCGCAACGGCCTCACGTTCGCCGAGGCCAGTACGGCCATCGCGGCGCTGGCTGCCGAGATGCCCGAAGCGGCCGGCGACGTGCAGATGATGAGCGAGTTCCTGTCTCGAGCCACACGCGGGATCGCGCGCTGACGCCGACAGCATGGATGCGAACGCACCTCGGTTGGCGATGGTGGCCGGCGAAGCCTCGGGCGACCTGCTGGCCGGCCTGCTGCTCGGTGGCCTGAAAGCGCGCTGGCCGAACCTTCAGGCGGCCGGCATCGGCGGCCCGAAGATGGCGGCGCAGGGCTTCGATGCCTGGTGGCCGCACGACAAGCTCGCAGTGCATGGTTATTCGATGGAAGTGCTGCGCCGCTACCGCGAGATCTCGGGCATTCGCACGCAGCTCGGCGAACGCTTGTTGCGTGAGAAACCCGATGCTTTCATCGGCGTCGACGCGCCTGATTTCAACCTCGATCTCGAAGCCAAACTGAAGGCGCAGGGCATCAAGACGATCCATTTCGTCAGCCCGTCAATCTGGGCCTGGCGCGGCAAGCGCATCCAGAAGATCCGCCAGGCCGCCGACCTCGTGCTGTGCATCTTTCCCTTCGAACCGCCGATCTACGCCAAGCAAGGCATTGCCGCCACCTACGTCGGCCACCCGCTCGCCGACGCGATCCCGTTCGAGGTGCCACGCGCCGCGAGCCGCGCGGCGCTCGGCATCGCTGCCGACGAAACGGTCGTCGCGCTGCTGCCTGGCAGCCGTCGTGCCGAAGTGCAATACATCGCGCCGTTGCTGCTCGCCGCAGCCACCGAGATGAACCGGCTGCGCCCCGGCCTTCGCTTCGTTTTGCCGGTCGTGCCGGGCTTGCGCCACCTGGTCGAGCCGCTGCGCAAGCAGCTCGCGGCCGACGTGAACATCGAGCTGCTCGACGGCCAGTCGCACGAAGCGCTGGCGGCCTGCGACGTGACGATCATCGCCAGCGGCACCGCCACGCTTGAGGCCGCGCTGTTCAAGCGGCCGATGGTCATCACCTACGCGATGCACGCGCTGAGCTGGCAGATGATGAAGCGCATGAAGTACCAGCCCTGGGTCGGCCTGCCGAACATTTTGCTGGGCGACTTTGCCGTGCCCGAGCTGCTGCAGGGCGACGCCACGCCCGAGCGCTTGGCCCACGCCGCGATGGCCTGGCTCGACGACGCGCCGCGCTGCGAAGCGCTGCGCCTGCGCTTCGAAGTCCTGCACCGCGATCTGCGACGCAACACCGCCATGGCGGCCACCGATGCGATCGAAAAAGTTCTTGCGGGCTGAGCAGCTCGACCTGAGCTTCGTGGCCCCCGGTTCCTTGCTCGCCGGTGTGGACGAAGCCGGCCGCGGCCCGCTGGCCGGCCCGGTGGTCGCGGCCGCGGTGATCCTCGACGATCTGCAACCGATCGAGGGCCTGAACGATTCCAAGGTGTTGACACCGCGCCGCCGCGAGCAGCTGTTCGACCAGATCCGCGCACGCGCCCTCTGCTGCAGCATCGCGCTGGCCAGCGTCGAAGAGATCGACACACTGAACATCCTACAGGCGACCTTGCTCGCGATGCAGCGCGCGGTCGACGGGCTGCGCTTGCGCCCGCACAAGGTGCTGGTCGACGGCAACCGGCTGCCGATTCTGAAGGTGCCCGCAGAAGCCATCGTGCGCGGCGATTCGAAGGTCAAGGCGATCTCGGCCGCGTCGATCCTTGCCAAGGTGTTCCGCGACCGGCTGTGCATGGAACTGCATGCCCTGCACCCGCAGTACGGCTTCGACGGCCACAAGGGTTACCCGACGCCGGCGCACCTGGCGGCGCTGCGCGAACACGGCGCCTGCCCGCAGCACCGCCGCAGCTTCGCGCCAGTGCGTGAAGTGCTCTGAGATGACCGACAGCGCCCAGGTCAAGCACATCACGTCGCGTGACAACCCGCTGCTGGCGCGGCTGCGCAAGCTCGCCGCCGACCCGGTCGCCTACCGCAAGCTCGGCGCGGTCTGGATCGAAGGCGAGCACCTGTGTTCGGCCTTCGTGCAGCGCGGCGGCGCCGCGTTGCAGGCGGTGATCACCGAAGAGGCCTGGCAGCTGCCGGCGCTGCGCTTGCTGGCCAGTGCGGCGCCCGCGGTCGTGGTTGTTCCTGCGCCGCTGCGCCGCCGCGCTGGACGAAGGCCGAGCACAAATGCTCGCCCTCGATCCAGACCTCGCCCGACTTGCGATACGCCGTCGGGTCGGCGGCGAGCTTGCGCAGCCGCGCCAGCAGCGGGTTGTCACGCGACGTGATGTGCTTGACCTGGGCGCTGTCG